>NZ_JBHVYZ010000004.1:224901-238163 GCF_042880295.1 Streptomyces sp. NPDC058307 | reverse complement strand
GGGGTGGCCCGGTGCGGGCTGCCCGGGTACGGGGTGCCCCTGTGCCGGCCGGCCGGGTACCGCATGTCCCGGTGCGGGGTGCCCCGGCATCGGCTGACCGGACGCCGGCTGTCCCGGTGCGGACTGGCCCGACGGAGGCACCGGGCCCGGGGACGGGACGGCACCCGGAGGCGGGGGCGGCATCGTGCCGGGTGGCATCGTGCCGGGCGGCATCGGCTGCGGAGCACCCGGAGCGGCGCCGGGGATTCCGGGGGCGCCAGGAGTTCCGGGGGCACCGGGGGCACCGGGGGCACCGGGGGCACCGGGAGAGTTCGGAGCGCCTGGGGCACCAACGACACTTCGGGCGCCGGGAGAGCCTGGGGCCTGTGGCGGCGGGGGCATGCCGGGAACGCCCACCGGAGGTGAGGACAGCACGGTTTCCGCGTGATGCACGACTCCGGGCGCGTTCCGTGGAATCCCGGGTGCGCCGGGAGGCTGTGGCGCGCCGGGGGTGCCGGGCATACCCGGGGCACCGGGAGCTCGGGGTGCGCCCTGGACACCGGGTGCCTGGGGACCGCCGGGCTCACCCGGGGTGGCCGGGAACCCCGGAGCACCGGACCCGCCCGCCGCACCCGGGGCGCTCGGGAACTGTGCTGCTCCGTGAGGGCCAGGAGACTGAGGCGCGCCTGGACCATCCCACGGCTGCGGAACGCCCGGGAACCCGTACCCGCCCGCCGGACCCGGAGCGCCGGACCCACCCGGCGCACTCGGGAACTGTGACGCACCCTCGCCGCCAGAAGGATGAGGTGCACCGGCCGAACCCGGCGCCCCTGGCGCATCAGGGAATCCCGAGGCACCCGGCGGAGGCGGAGCAGAAGCACCGGAGGCCGACGGCGGGCCCGGAGGCTGAGGCGCTCCCGATCCCGAAGGCCCCTCGACACCCGGCGCCGACACGAACTGGGTGGGCACATACCCGCCCGCCGGCGCACCAGGAGCGGGCGGCGGAGGCGGCGTGGTCGAGTCCCCCGACTGTGCGCCGGGCACCCCGGGCACCCCAGGCGGGCCCGGCGGAGGCGGCGGGGTCGGTCCCCCGCCCTGCGCCCCCCGCGAGGGAGGCGCCAACTTGCTGGTGGCGACATCGGCGATGTCCCCGGCGCTCGGCGCGGGCCCCGGAGCACCGGGAGCACCGGGAGCACCGGGAGCACCAGGCACACCCGGCGACTGAGGCGCCCCAGCACCCCCACCGGTCGCCTGCGGATACCCGTACGAAGACGCCCCCGGCGGAGACGAAGGAGCAGCCGCACGCGAAGCATCCTGATCCTGCGGATAGCCGTACGAAGGCGCCGGCGGCGTAACCCCCCGCGCCCCCTCCTCCTCCCGCACCCCGGACGACGGCCGCCCACCCGAAATCCGCGCGGTCCTGGAGTCCAAGCCCTCCGAGACCCCCGAGTCCTCCTGGACCTCCAAGCCCTCCGAGTCCTCCGAGTCCTCCGAGACCTCAGAGATCTCCGCCCCCTCCAACGCCGCCGAAGCCTCTTCCTCGGCACCACCGCTCACCGGCGCAGAGAACACCGTCTCCGGCAGCGCCACCGACAGGTCCTCACCGCCGTTGGTGTCGGTCCCGGTCCACGGCCTCGCCCCGGCAGGCACCCCCGGCGCGGCACCCGGACCGGCCCCGGGCCCGCCGATCCCCAACTTGTCCGCCGCGTCCTGCAACCACTCCGGCGGCGACAAAAGGAACGACGTCTGATTCAGATCGACCCGGGACGCCGCGGGCGCGGCCCCCGCGCCCCCGGCCCCGTCCCCGGCCTCCCGCCCGTACTCCTCCTCGTAGCGGCGGATCACCTCGCCCACCGGCAGCGAGGGCCACAGCGTGGCGTCCCCGCTGTCCCGGGCGATCACCAGCCGCTGCGCGCCCCCGTCCGAACGGGGCCCCTCCGCACGGTCCTCGGCCCACACCACGAACCCGAGGCCGAACTCCCGTACCCGCACCTCACGATGCTGGTACGACGGCACGTCCCCGTTGATCCACTCTTCCGCGCGCTCCTGCGCCTGCGCGAACGTCACCATCGCTGAAGCTCACTCCCCCGACACGGAAGAAGACACGGGAACGGAACGGGCGAACCCGCCGTCCACCATCAGGTTCGCCACCGTCTCCAACTCCGGTGGATTACCGGCCAGTCGGGACAGGAACACGTCGAAGTCCGCGCCGCAGGGCAGCAGCAGCCGTTCCACGCGCTCGGCCGGCGGCATCGAAGGGTCGACGTCGCGCGCGTCGTCGTAGGCGCAGAACCAGACCGATCCGATCCCTTCGCCCTTCACCTTCACGGCCAGCAGACCGCCCTGGACGAAACCGACACCGAGGTAGTCCTTCGTCAGGTGGTCGCGCAGGCACTTGTTGACGTACACGAGGTCGTTGACCGCCGCCTCGTCGCGGACAGTGAAGAACGGCTGGTCGACGAGGAGTCCCAACTCCGCGTCCAGGGCGGCGCCCACCGGGGCCGATCCGCCCGCCGCCTTCAGAAAGGAGCGGTACGCGCCCGGCAGCCGGTAGCCGAGATCCTCCTCCACCCCCTGCACCTGCGACTCCGTCACGGCGACAGCCGACTTCGGCAGACCGAAGTGCGCCGGCCGCGTCTCCTGCAACGGCCGCGTCCCCCGCTTGTTCTGGTCGACACGTGTCGTCGCGATGCCGCCGTGATGCCGCAGCAGCGCCTTCACCTCGACCGGGACCAGCTCCAGCCGCCGCGAACCCACCACGTGATGCCATGTCCAGCCGTGCGGCGTCGCCACCGCCGGCACCGTGTCCCACAGCTCGTGACCGGTCGCCGCGAGCGCCGCGTTCGCCGAGACGTAGTCCGTCAGCCGCAACTCGTCGACGCCGAAGCCCTCCGGCGGCTCGGCGATCTCCGCGGCGGCACGCGCGTAGGGCGAGAAGTCGGGATAGCCACGCTCGTCCACCCGCACCCCTCTGGGATGACGCGCGGCCCGGACCGGATCCGGAAAGTGCACGACCTGCCCGGCATAGGCCGCGTTCGGCGGCGCGGCTTGTTGCCCGAGCCGACCTGTCGTCATGGCGAAAGCCCCCTGCGGCGCTCTGGTACGACCCGCGGCGACCCCCTGGGCAAAGCGGGCCGCCACGCGCCGTATCGACTGTCACGTCCGTCTCCACGCGTCAACCGCGCGCATCGCGGCGACCACTTGGATCGCGGTGCCGACAGCCTATGCGGTACGGCGACACCGGTCACCGGGCACCGGCCAGGGCCCCTCCGCTTCCGTGACCAGCCGTCACCCCACCGTGACAGCCCGCCCGAACCCGGGCGTGTCGCACGCCCCAGCTTCCCCGCGAGCCACGCCATTTGGCAGTCTGTGACCTCCGGGGGGATGCTCGGGAGGGGATGACGATCATGAACACGACGCAGACGGGACCGGACACAGGACCGCACACGGCCACGACGACCGGCACCAACGGCAGCCCGCACGCCGGTGCCTACGGCGATCCCCGCATCGGCTGGAGCAGCGCCGAAAGACCCCAGGCGCCCGTCCTCCGCCACCGCCGCGACGGCATACTGCCCACCGTCGCCGCCGCCCTCTCCGTGCGCGGGGCCACCCTCACCTCCACCGCCGCCCGCGGCGACCAGGCCCCGCCGCTGCACCCGCTCGTCCAGGACTTCCTCGACACCCTCGGCAGCGACCGGCGCGACCGCTTCACCGGCCGCTGCGCCGAGACCATGCTCATATCCCGGCACATCGCCGCCGCGGACGCCGCCCGCAGCAAGCGCGCCGCCCGCAAGCCGATGACCAACGGCGAGGCCCGCCGCGCCCTCAAGCAGGCCAAACTCACCGCCCGCCGCATCCGCGAGGACGGCGATCCGCTGCACGGCAGCTTCGCCGCCCCCTGCCGCGCCTGCACCGCCCTGAGCGCCCACTTCGGCGTACGCATCGTCGACCCGACGGCGAACGGCGGCTGACACCCCCCACCGGCACGACACCCGCACGACCCTTACCACCCGTACGACCCGCACGACGACGCCTCACGCACCCGGCGTCCACCCATGACCTCGACGAACGCGAAGGGCAGATGCACCCCGACCGCACCGGTACCACCCGCTTCCCCGTCCCCGTCGACGCCGCTCTGCGCGCCGCCGGCTGGCAGCCCGGACGCTGGGACATAAAGCAGGCCGAGATCTGGGCCGACGCCCTGCGCGAGCACACCTCACCGGCCGGACACCGGCACGCCGTGTTCCCGGCCGCCGTCGAGGCCTGGGCCGAGTTCGGCGGACTGCACCTGACCCCGACCGGCCCCGGCCGCCAGGTCGCCCCCGCCCACCTCCACCTCGACCCCCTGCACGGCCTCCACATGGCCCGCACCCTCGCCGACCTCGGCCGCGCCCTCGACACCGAGGTCTGCCCCCTCGGCGCCGAGACCGACACCCAGGCACTCCTCGCCATCGACACCGAGGGCCGCGTCTACGCCCTCGACCACACCGGCGACTGGTACCTCGGCCCCGACATCGACCAGGCCCTGGCCGGCCTCGTCACCGGCATAGAACCGGCCCGTCTCGTCGCGGGCTGACGCGAAGGACACGGGCCGACGCGGGGGGCACAGGCCGACGCGAGGCGCCTACGCCGCCGGAATCACCGCCGACACCCGGAAACCCCCGGCCTCCGTGGGCCCCGACACGAACACCCCGCCCAGCGCGGAGACCCGCTCCTTCATCCCCACCAGGCCGTTGCCCCCCGACGGCAACCGGGCCGACGCGAGCGACGGCACCTCCGGCGGCGGTTCGTTCTCCACCTGCATCGCGATCTCCGACACCCGGTGCGCCAGCCGTACATGCGTCTTCGCACCCGCCGCGTGCTTGTGGACGTTGGTCAACGCCTCCTGCACCACCCGGAACGCCGTCTGCTCGATCTGCGCGGCGTACGACCGCACGTCTCCCTCCACGGACAGATCCACGGCCATCCCCGCCGCGGCCGACTGCCCGATCAGCGTCTCCAGATCGTCCAGACAGGGCCCGTCGGCCTCGTCCACGACCCGGGAGGCCGCCGCGGCCGCCGCCACGCCCACCGCGACGAGCGGCACCGACGCCCGCTCCTGGCGCCCGAACCCGTCCCCGCTGCGCAGCACCCCGAGCATCTGCCGCAGCTCGGTGAGCGCCTGCCGCCCCATGTCCCCCACCAGCGCGGCGTTCTTCACGGCCTTCTCGGGGTCCTTGCGGGCCACCGCCTGGAGCGCGGCCGCGTGCACCACCATCAGGCTCACCCGGTGCGCGACGACGTCGTGCATCTCGCGGGCGATACGGGTCCGCTCCTCGCCCCGCGCCCATTCCGCCCGCTCCTCGGCCCGCTCGGCGAGCAGCTGAAGCTCCCGCTCCAGGTCGTCGGCCCGCTCCCGCAGGCTCTCCATGAGCCGGCGCCGGGCCCCCACGTACAGTCCGAGCAGCAGCGGCGGCGCGGTCATCCCGATCGCGGTCGTGATCGAGGCGAAGGGGACGAACCAGTCGCCCAGGTCCAGCTCGCCGTGCGCCATGTCCTGCCGCACCCGCACGAACATCACGATCAGCATCCCGACCAGGGACATCCCCGCCAGCGAGCCAATGATCCGGCGCGGCAGCTCGGACGCGGCGAGCGTGTACAGGCCGACGATGCCCATGAGGTAGCCCATCTGGGCGGGTGTGATGGCGATGGAGACGAGCACGACGGCGATCGGCCACTTGCGCCGGACGACCAGCACCGACCCCGCCAGCACCCCGAACACGATCCCCGCGGCCATCGGGATCCCCGCGTCCCCGGCGAACCGGATCCCCTCGAACGCACACTCCACCGCGGACGCGGACGCCAGGCCCACGTCCAGCACCGCACTACGCCACCGTGCCCACCACCATGGCCCCGTCCGGGCCGCAGTGGTGTCTTCCCCCGTCGTGGTCATGCCTCCAGCCTACGTTCGGCGCCCGCAGGTTTTCCGGCGCATTTCGACGACTGGCCTACACCACCTTGAGTGACCGATCGACCACGAAACCGCCCGATATCCCTCGAACTGCTGAATCGCACGCCGTTCGAGGCCGGAAGATCGGATTCCAGCCGGACGGTATGCGTATGGCACATCCACAGGGCAAGTACGCGGACTTCGAGGGGTTGCGGGAGCAGGCGGTCGCGTTGCGGCAGGCAGGACTCAGCCGACGCCAGATCCGCGACCGACTGCACGTCGACAACAACGACATCCTCAACCGGCTCCTGGAGGGCGAGCCGCCTTTCGGAATGGACGAAGCGCCCGAACGCGAAGGACGACTTGAGGGGCCGGGCAAGAGAGTTGCGGCTTGAGGGCTGGACGTACGACCAGATCCAGGTGGAGCTGGGATGCTCGAAGAGTTCGATCTCGCTATGGGTACGGGATCTGCCGAAGCCGGAGCGACGGGCCCCAACGGAACAGGCGAGGTTGGCGGCTCGGAAGCGGTGGGAGCACGAGCTGGCGGTGCGGGACGAGGGACGGCAGCGAACCAAGGCATCGGCTGCCACGGAAATCGGCGAGTTGTCCGACCGAGAGCTGTTCCTCTTGGGGGTCGGCTTGTACTGGGCGGAGGGAAGCAAGGACAAGCCCTACGACCGCCGCGAAAACGTCATCTTCGTCAACAGCGACCCAGGCATGATCAAGGTCTTCCGGGCCTGGCTGGACCTTCTGGGGGTCGACCGAGAGCGCCTGCGGTACACCGTCATGATCCATGAGACCGCGGACGTGACTGCAGCCGAACAGTACTGGGCCGATATCGTCGGCGCCGACGGCTCCGCGTTTTACAAGACGACCCTCAAGACGCACAACCCGAGGACGATCCGGAAGAACGTGGGGGACTCCTACCGAGGCTGCCTGGTCATCAGAGTTCTGAAGGGGGCCGACTTGTACCGTCGCATCGAAGGCTGGTGGTCTGGCATGGTGGTGGAGGCCGGGCGGCGAACCGCGTAGGCTGCGTCCCATAATCCCCCGTGGTGTAATCGGCAACACACGTCACTTTGGATGATGTATTTCAGGTTCGAGTCCTGGCGGGGGAGCCGCACCTCGTTCGCACTGTTCGGGCCCTGACAGCACTGTCAGGGCCCACTCCCATGTCCCCCAAGAAACGCCCCGGTATCCTGCGGATGTCACCCCACCCCCTCCACAGCCGAAGGGCATCCCGTGAGCGCCATTCGCCCGGCAGCCGTCGTCGTTCTCGCAGCGGGTGAGGGCACCCGTATGAAGTCGGC
This sequence comes from Streptomyces sp. NPDC058307, assembly GCF_042880295.1. NCBI lineage: Bacteria > Bacillati > Actinomycetota > Actinomycetes > Kitasatosporales > Streptomycetaceae > Streptomyces > Streptomyces sp. NPDC058307. The sequence goes on along the minus strand of NZ_JBHVYZ010000004.1, from coordinate 230,945 downwards.
CACACCCAAGGTCCTGCATGAGCTGTGCGGACGGTCCCTCGTGGGTCATGTACTCGCCGCCGCCCGCGAGTTGGACCCCGAGAACCTCGTCGTGGTCGTGGGGCACGCCCGGGAGAAGGTCACCGCCCACCTCGCCGACACCGACGCCGACGTCCGCACGGCCGTGCAGGCGCAGCAGAACGGCACCGGGCACGCCGTACGGATGGCGCTGGAGGAGCTCGGCGGCCGCGTCGAGGGGACCGTCGTCGTCGTGTGCGGGGACACCCCGCTGCTGACCGGCGAGACCCTCAACGCCCTTGCCGCCACGCACTCCGCGGACGGCAACGCCGTCACCGTGCTGAGCGCCGAGGTGCCGGACGCGACGGGGTACGGGCGGATCGTGCGGGACGGGACCTCCGGTGCCGTGACCGAGATCGTCGAGCACAAGGACGCCTCCGAGGCGCAGCGGGCGATCCGGGAGATCAACTCCGGAGTCTTCGCCTTCGACGGCCAGTTGCTCGCGGACGCGCTGGGCAAGGTGCGGACCGACAACTCCCAGGGCGAGGAGTACCTGACGGACGTGCTCGGCATCCTGCGCGAGGCCGGGCACCGCGTCGGCGCCTGTGTCGCCGCCGATCACCGTGAGATCGCCGGGATCAACAACCGTGTGCAGCTCTCCGAGGCGCGGCGGATCCTCAACGACCGGCTGCTGACCAGCGCCATGCTCTCCGGTGTCACCGTCATCGACCCGGCCACCACCTGGGTCGACGTCACCGTCACCTTCGGCCAGGACGCCGTCGTCCACCCGGGCACGCAGCTGCACGGCTCGACGCACGTCGGCGAGGGCGCCGAGGTGGGGCCCAACAGCCGCCTGAAGGACACGGTCGTCGAGGCCGGCGCCCGGGTCGACACCACGGTCTCCGACAGCGCCCACATCGGCGCCGGCGCGAGCGTCGGGCCGTACGCCTATCTCCGTCCCGGCACCCGGCTGGGCGCGAAGAGCAAGATCGGGACGTACGTCGAGACGAAGAACGCCTCCCTCGGCGAGGGGACGAAGATCCCGCATCTCTCCTACGTCGGGGACGCGACCATCGGTGAGTACACGAACATCGGGGCCGCGAGCGTGTTCGTGAACTACGACGGACAGGACAAGCACCACACCACCGTCGGGTCGCATTGCCGTACGGGTTCGGACAACATGTTTGTGGCGCCTGTCACGGTCGGGGACGGTGCGTACACCGCCGCGGGGTCGGTGATCACGAAGGATGTGCCGCCCGGTTCGCTGGCCGTGGCCCGTGGCCAGCAACGGAATATCGAGGGCTGGGTGGCCCGCAAGCGTCCGGGGAGCGCGGCGGCGAAGGCCGCCGAGGCGGCTTCCCGGGAGGGCGTCGGCGAGGACTGACCGGAAACAGGTGCGCCGAGTTCGTCGTACCGTGATAACTGCACACCCCAGTTGAAACACCTCTGAGGAGACAGCTGTGACCGGGATCAAGACGACCGGCGAGAAGAAGATGATGTTCTTCTCCGGCCGCGCCCACCCCGAGCTTGCCGAGGAGGTCGCCCAGCAGTTGGGTGTCGGGGTCGTCCCGACCAAGGCCTTCGACTTCGCGAACGGCGAGATCTACGTCCGTTACCAGGAGTCGGCGCGTGGCGCGGACTGCTTCGTGATCCAGAGCCACACGGCTCCGATCAACCAGTGGATCATGGAGCAGCTGATCATGATCGACGCGCTGAAGCGTGCGTCGGCCCGCTCCATCACGGTCATCGTGCCGTTCTACGGTTACGCGCGGCAGGACAAGAAGCACCGTGGCCGTGAACCGATCTCGGCGCGGCTGATCGCGGACCTGATGAAGACGGCGGGCGCGGACCGGCTCCTCACCGTCGATCTGCACACGGACCAGATCCAGGGCTTCTTCGACGGTCCGGTCGATCACCTCTTCGCGCTTCCGCTGCTGGCGGACTACGTGGGCCGCAAGGTCGACCGGAACAAGCTGACGGTCGTGTCCCCGGACGCGGGCCGGGTGCGGGTGGCGGACCGCTGGTGCGACCGGCTCGGTGCGCCCCTCGCCATCGTGCACAAGCGGCGCGACAAGGACGTGGCGAACCAGGTGACCGTCCACGAGGTCGTGGGTGAGGTCAAGGGCCGGGTGTGTGTCCTGGTCGACGACATGATCGACACGGGTGGCACCATCTGCGCCGCCGCGGACGCGCTGTTCGCGCACGGCGCGGAGGACGTCATCGTGACGGCCACCCACGGTGTGCTGTCCGGTCCGGCCGCGGACCGCCTGAAGAACTCCCCGGTGAGTGAGTTCGTGTTCACCAACACCCTGCCGACGCCGGGTGAGCTGGGTGCGGACCTGGACAAGCTGACGGTCCTGTCGATCGCTCCGACGATCGCGAGCGCGGTGCGTGAGGTGTTCGAGGACGGGTCCGTGACCAGCCTCTTCGACGAGCAGTAAGGGTTCTGCAGAAGATCGTTTTGGTGACGGCCTCCCCCTCCGAGTAAGCTGCTGAAGTTGCTCGGCGAGGGAGGCCGTACCTGTTCGTTCAGGTGCCGGCGGTCCGTTATCGACGCGCTCTTCGTAGCAGGCCGATGTTTGGCCGGGTGACCCCATCCCCAACTGTTCTACGAGGAGTGACCATGGCCGACGTCAAGATCACCGCTGAGACCCGCACCGAGTTCGGCAAGGGTGCCGCCCGCCGTATCCGCCGTGACAGCAAGGTTCCCGCCGTGGTCTACGGTCACGGTGCCGAGCCGGTGCACGTCACGCTGCCGGGTCACGAGCTCCAGCTCGCCCTGCGTACCCCGAACGTCCTGCTCACCCTGGACATCGAGGGCAAGACCCAGCTGGCGATCCCGAAGGCCGTGCAGCGCGACGCCATCAAGGGCTTCCTCGAGCACGTCGACCTGCTCCTGGTGAACCGCGGCGAGAAGGTCAACGTCGAGGTCTACGTCCACACCGAGGGCGAGCTGGCGCCGGGCGCCTACCTGCTGGAGCACGTGCTCAGCACGCTGAACGTCGAGGCCGAGGCCACGCACATCCCGGAGTCGGTCACCGTCTCCATCGCGGGTCTGGAGGCCGGCGACTCCATCCTCGCCAAGGACATCCCGCTGCCCGAGGGCACCACGCTGCTGACGGACGAGGACGCGGTCGTCCTCCAGATCCTGGCCGCCCAGGCCGAGGAGGCCCCGGCGGAGGGCGAGTCCGAGGCCACCGAGGCCTGATCCTGTCCGCGATACCGGCTGTCGGCCGCCGCTCCCCTCGGGGGCGGCGGTCGGCGCGTATCACGGAGGCCGGGCAGCACGGAGACCGCGTATCAAGGAGACATGGACGTGACGACCGACGCCAACGGGCCCTGGCTCATCGTGGGGCTGGGCAATCCCGGGCCGGAGTACGCGAACAACCGGCACAACGTGGGCTTCATGGTGGCCGATCTGCTGGCCGAGCGGGTCGGGGGCCGGTTCAAGCGGGCCGGGAAGGCGCAGGCGCAGGTCGTGGAGGGGCGGATCGGTCCGCCCGGTCCCGCCAACCGGCGGGTGGTCCTGGCGAAGCCGATGTCGTTCATGAACCTGTCCGGCGGTCCGGTGAACGCGCTCAAGGACTTCTACAAGGTGCCGGTCGCCAACATCGTGGCGATCCACGACGAGCTGGACATCGACTACGGCACCCTGCGGCTGAAGCTGGGCGGCGGGGACAACGGTCACAACGGGCTGAAGTCGATGACGAAGGCGTTCGGGGCGGAGTACCACCGGGTCCGGTTCGGGATCGGGCGCCCTCCGGGCCGTATGCAGGTCGCGGACTTCGTACTGAAGGACTTCTCGTCGAGCGAGCGCAAGGAGCTCGGCTACTTCGTGGACCGCGCGGCCGACGCGGTGGAGGCCCTGGTGATCGAGGGGCTCGAGCGGGCGCAGAGCACGTACAACTCCTAGCCGAAATTGACTTGGGCAATCCCATGGCCAATGATCCCGGCCATGCCTGCCCTCACCGCCTCCGCCCGCCGGACCTCGACCGCCGCGCTGCGGTTCGGGCGGATCGCGTCGATGGGCGCCATCGCGCTGGTGATCCTGGTCGCCGGGGTGTGGGCGTCCTGGGGCAGCGCCCAGTACGTGATGCTCACCAAGGGGCGTGAGCAGGGCAGGGTGGAGGTGACGCGGTGTTCCGAGGATGCCTGCACGGGCCCGTACACCCCGCTGTCCCACGGGTCCCGGGCCCGGGCGCGGGCCGTCATCGAGAACACCGTGGCCGTGCGCAAGGGGCGGACCTACTCGGTCGTGGTCAAGCCCGGCACCGATGACCTCGTACGGTCCGGACCGGCCGGCGTGCTCTATTCCTGGGTGCCGATGGGCGGGGCGCTGCTGCTCGCGTCGGTGGTCGTGGCGGGCGGGCTGCGCCGGGCGCGGCTCGCGTGGGTCATGGCCGTGTCGGGGATAGCGCTGCTCACGGCGGCTTTCGCGGCTGTCTGAGGGCTTTCGCCGCTCTCCGGTTCTGTGGAGAACCTGAGTGTTCTCTGTTCGTGATTGACCAGAGGTCAGTCCCGGCTGGAAGCTGAGCCGCCCCCTCCACATCTTCCCGTTCCACTCTCGAAGATGGATTGCTGCCCCATGCGCACTCTCACCCGCTTCGGCGTCCTGTCCGCCGTCGCCTCGGCGGCCTTCCTGGTCGCCCCGGTCGCCCACGCCACCGCTCCTGGTGACAACGGCACCGTGAAGATCCACGACGCCGGCACCGGCGACGAGCTCCGCAAGAACGAGCCGCACGTCTGCACCTTCTACCTCGACGCCTTCGGCTTCGACGCCGTCCAGGAGGTCGACTGGCACATCGAGGCCTGGGCTCCGACGGCCAAGGTCAAGGGCGACACCGTGAAGTCCGGCGAGATCACGCTGGACTCCGACGGACAGGGCCGGACGGAGGACCTGTCGCTGCCCGACGGGCACTACAAGCTGTTCTGGAACTTCGAGGGCGAGAAGTCCGCAGCCGCCAAGCACAAGGTGTTCTGGACGGACTGCGCGGAGGAGGAGGGCAGCGGCGGTACGGCCACGCCCACCGCGTCGGCCTCCGGCACGCCGGGGCCGGACGAGTCCGCGTCCCCCAGCGCAGAAGCCGGCGCCGGCACCGAGCCCAGCGAGTCCGCCGAGGCCGGGGCCTCCGCGTCGGCAGCTGCCTCCGCCTCCCCGTCCGCCTCCGTTTCCGCTTCCGCTTCCGCTTCCGCTTCCGCGCAGGGTTCCACCGGTGACCTCGCGGAGACCGGCAACAGCGCTCCGGTCGGCCTGCTCGCGGGCGTGGCCGCCGCGCTGACGGCGGCGGGCGGTTACCTCGTGGTCAGGCGGCGCCGGGCCTGACGTACACACGAAGAAGCGGTGCCCCCGAGCCCCGGGGGCACCGCTTCTTTCCGTCCGGAGGTCCGGAGGTCAGCCGGTGTTGCGCAGGCCCGCGGCCACGCCGTTGACCGTGAGCAGCAGGGCCCGGGCCAGCAGCGGGTCGGCGGGCTCACCGGCGGCGGCCGCGTCGCGCTGACGCTTGAGCAGCGTCACCTGGAGGTAGGAGATCGGGTCCAGGTAGGCGTCACGGATGGCGAAGGTCTGCTTGAGGACCGGGGTGGCGTCGAGGAGTTCGTCCTCGCCCGTGATCTTCAGGACCTCGCGGACGGTCAGCTCGTGCTCCGCCTCGATGTCGGCGAAGACGTGCTGGAGCTCGGCGGGGACGAGGGTCTCGACGTAGTGGCGGGCGATGCGCAGGTCGGTCTTCGCGAGCGTCATCTCGACGTTGGAGATGAAGTTGCGGAAGAAGTGCCACTGCTCGTGCATCTCGTCCAGCACCGTGTCCAGGCCCGCCTCGCGCAGCGCCTTCAGTCCGGAGCCGACACCGAACCAGCCGGGCACGATCTGCCGGGACTGGGTCCAGCCGAACACCCACGGGATGGCGCGCAGTCCGTCGAGGGAGACGCCCGAGCCGGGGCGGCGGGAGGGCCGTGAGCCGAGGTGCAGATCGGCGAGCTGGTCCACCGGCGTCGAGGCGAGGAAGTACGTCGGCAGGTCCGGGTCCTCGACGAGCCTGCGGTACGCG
>NZ_JBHVYZ010000004.1:212201-224803 GCF_042880295.1 Streptomyces sp. NPDC058307 | reverse complement strand
ACGAGCCTGCGGTACGACGGGTCGGAGAGCATGTCCTCCAGGATGGTGTCGGCGGCCTTGAGCTCGTCGGTGGTCTCCAGGAGCGGCACGATGCCGATCTTCGCCCAGCCGGCGTGCAGGTCGAGCAGGCCGGCCTCGCGGGCCAGCACGGCCGCCGCGAAGACATCGTCGGCGCCCTGGCACATGGAGATGATGTACGACTCGATGACCTCGGGCCCGAAGACCTCCAGGGCCCGCTTCACGGTCTGGAAGACCCCGAGGGTCTTCTCGCCGGCCGCGTCGACCGGAGCCGGGGTGGGCGCGAGGGGCCTGCGCGAGCGCAGCTCCTTCGCGAGCAGCTTGGCCCGGTACTCGCGGGGCATGTCCACATACCGCCAGGACTCCTCGCCGAGCCGGTCGAAGAGCTGGCCGAGGGCGTGGTGGTGGGCGTCGGCGTGCTCGCGGACGTCCATGGTGGCGAGCTGGAGGCCGAAGGCGGCCAGGGTGCGGATGGTGCGGTCCATCCGGCCGTCGGCGAAGAGGCCGCCGCGGTGTTCCCTGAGCGAGGTCTGGATCAGGGTCAGGTCGTGCAGCAGTTCGCCGGTGCCGAGGTAGTCGCGGCCGTCCTCGTGCGGGATGCCCTTGGCCAGCCGGGTCTTGGTGTTCTCCAGCTTCTGCCGGATGCAGGTGGCCTTGAGGCGGTACGGCTCCTCGGCGTTGAGGCGCTTGTAGCGGGGGCTGATCTCCGGCAGGCGCTCCAGGTCGGCCTTGAGGGACTCCAGGAGCTCCTCCGTGGCGCCGGTGTAGCGGATGGAGTTCGACAGGAAGCCGCGCAGCTCGTCGATGAGGTCCAGGGCGTCGTTGATGCCGTGCTCGTGCTGGAGGATCAGGACGTCCCAGGTGACCTGGGGCGTGACGTTGGGGTTGCCGTCGCGGTCGCCGCCGATCCAGGTGCCGAAGGTCAGGGGGCGGGTCGCGTCGGGGATCCTGACACCGACGCGCTCCAGCTCGGCCGTCAGGTCCTCCAGGACGTCGCCGACGGCGCCGGCGTGCAGCTCGTCGAGGTAGTAGATGGCGTTGCGGGCCTCGTCGGCGGGCTCGGGGCGCACCACCCGCAGCTCGTCGGTCTGCCAGACGAGGTCGATGTTCTCGGCCAGGCGGGTGTCGTAGCGGCGCCGGTCCGCCTCTATGACGGGTGTTTCCAGGAGCGCGGCGATCCGGCGGAGCTTGTTCAGCACCGAGCGGCGGGCGGCCTCGGTCGGGTGGGCGGTGAAGACCGGGCGGACGTTGAGGTTGGCGACGGTCTGGCGCAGGTGCTCGGGGTCGGCGTCCTTGAGGCGGTCGGCCGTACGGGCGAGGAGTCCGCCCTCGGCGGCGCGTCTGGCCCGCAGTTCGCGGCCGCGGTGCACCTGCTCGGTGACGTTGGCCAGGTGGAAGTAGGTGGAGAAGGCGCGCACCAGCTTGGCGGCGGTCTCCAGTTCGATGCCACGCAGCAGCTCGGCGGCGGCCTCGCCGTCCTCACGGGTGAGGCGGCGCACCTTCTCGACGAGTTCCAGCAGCTCGGGGCCCTCCTGGCGGACGAGGGTCTCGCCCAGGAGGTCGCCCAGCCGGCGGATGTCGGCGCGCAGCTCGGTACTGGTCGACGTGGCGCTCGTGGTCAGGTCGTCGGCACTGCTCACAGGTGCGGCTCCTTGCAGTGTTGAAGCTCGTCCGGCAGGGGAACCCGGAGTGCGGTCGGCGGTCGTGCGGCAACCGCCGCATACGGCCGGGCCATCCGGGAAGAAATCAGAGCGGACCGCGCTGTCCGACCGACTCCAAGGATAGGTGTCCATGCGGACGCGCGGACTCTCGGGCTCTTGCCGTCGGACGCCGCACTGCCATACTTACGACGCCGTAGGTTACGGAACCGTAGGGACCGTCGTCACGGCCCCCGGGACGGATTCCCGCTGCCCCGCACCTGTCCTCAACCCTCGAAAAACCCTCGAAACCCCACAGGGGACACCCATGACCACGCGCTCCGATGTGATCGCAGACGCCCCGAAGACGCCCGACGGCTCGACCCCGCTCTCCGCGACGCTGGGCGGCGAGCAGAAACGCTCGCTCGAACAGATCACGCTGGTTCTCTTCATCACCGTCCCGTTCCTCGCCCTGCTCGCGGCGGTGCCGCTGGCCTGGGGCTGGGGGGTGAGCTGGCTCGACCTGGGCCTTCTGGTCTTCTTCTACTACCTCGGCTGCCACGGCATCACGATCGGCTTCCACCGCTACTTCACGCACGGCTCCTTCAAGGCCAAACGGCCGCTGAGGATCGCGCTGGCGATCATGGGGTCGCTGGCGGTCGAGGGGCCCCTGGTGCGGTGGGTGGCCGACCACCGCAAGCACCACAAGTTCTCCGACGCCGAGGGCGACCCCCACTCGCCGTGGCGGTTCGGGGAGACGGTCCCGGCACTGATCAAGGGCCTGTGGTGGGCCCACATCGCCTGGATGTTCGACGAGGAACAGACCCCGCAGGAGAAGTACGCGCCGGACCTGGTCAAGGACCCGGCGATCCGGGCGATCTCACGCCAGTTCATCTTCTGGGCGATGCTCTCGCTGGCCCTGCCCGCCGTGATCGGCGGTCTGGTGACGATGTCCTGGTGGGGCGCGTTCACCGGGTTCTTCTGGGGCTCCCTGGTCCGCGTCTGCCTCCTGCACCACGTGACCTGGTCGATCAACTCGATCTGTCACGCGGTCGGCAAGCGGCCCTTCAAGTCGCGGGACCGCTCGGGCAACGTGTGGTGGCTGGCCGTGCTGTCCTGCGGTGAGTCCTGGCACAACCTGCACCATGCCGACCCGACCTCGGCGCGGCACGGGGTGATGCGGGGGCAGGTGGACTCCTCGGCGCGGATCATCCGCTGGTTCGAGATGCTGGGCTGGGCGTACGACGTGCGCTGGCCGTCACGCTCGCGTATCGATTCGCGCCGGATCACGGACGGGGACGGCTCCGGGCACAAGAAGGAGGCCGCCGAGGCGGCATGATGGACGCCGTGGCGACCGACTCCAGCAGTACATCGAGCGACGAAGCGAAGCCGCGGCGCGTGCGCCGGACCCGGATGACGGGGGCCGAGCGCCGCGCCCAGCTTCTGGAGATCGGCCGCACCCTTTTCGCGACGAAAGGCTTCGAGGCCACGTCGGTGGAGGAGATCGCGGCGAAGGCGGGCGTCTCCAAACCGGTGGTGTACGAGCACTTCGGCGGCAAGGAGGGCCTGTACGCGGTGGTCGTGGACCGTGAGATGCGGCGCCTGCTGGACATGGTGACGAGTTCCCTGACCGCAGGTCACCCGCGTGAGCTGTGCGAACAGGCGACCTTTGCGCTGCTGGACTACATCGAGGAGTACTCGGACGGGTTCCGCATCCTGGTCCGTGACTCCCCGATCCCGCAGTCCACGGGTTCCTTCGCCTCGCTCATCTCGGACATCGCCACCCAGGTCGAGGACATCCTGGGCCGCGAGTTCAAGAGGCGCGGCTTCGATCCCAAACTGGCCCCGCTGTACGCCCAGGCCCTGGTCGGCATGGTCGCCCTGACCGGCCAGTGGTGGCTGGACGTGCGCCGCCCGAAGAAGGCGGAGGTGGCGGCACACCTGGTGAACCTGGCCTGGCACGGCCTGGACGGCCTGGAGGCGAAGCCGCGCCTGATAGGCCGCCGCAAGAGCTGACCCGGGCGGGCCGCAGCGCGATTCCGCCGCGTGGCCGTGGCCGCCCCACGACCCCGCGCCCTACGGTGACCGCGTTTCCGCACACCGGGCGCGAGGGAGCCCCCGAACGGCTACCGGCGGACGCTGGAAGACTGGCTCCGGGAACCCGGACGTGGGAACGGAGACCAGGTAGATGAAGCAGCCGGAGACCACCTGCCGCGTCTGCGGCCGGGACGACGGCGAGGTCCTGTGGGACCAGCACGGCGTGCCGCAGTACGTGATCTGCGACTGCTGCGGCATCGAGTCGGGCCTCGGCGACGACCATCTGTCCAAGGTCCGCGAGACCCGGGGCTACTGGGTGGCCCAGGGCGCCCCCTGGGACGTACCGAAGAACCGCCCTACGGGCTGGGACGCCCTGGAGCAACTGTCCGCCATCCCGGCCGAGTGGCGTTGAGCGCTCCCGGCGCGAAAGAGATCGGCTCCATGCCCTCTGAACAGGGACTACCGAAGCCGCCCGGCCCGGAGTGGGAAACCGTCTGCCGGGTCTGCGGGCACGACGACGATCCGGAACCGTTCCGGGAGAGCGGCTGGCCCGATGAGGGCGCCATCTGCCCGTGCTGCGGCAATGAGCCCAGAAGCACATCCCGGCCGAGTGGCGCTGACCCATCACGGCGCGTACGACGACGGCCCGTGCACCCAGGGGTGCACGGGCCGCTGCGTTCGCGTGGGTGTCAGTGCTTGAAGGTGTCCTTGGCCTTTTCCTTGGCCTGGCGCGCGTCGCCCTTGGACTGCCCCGCGCGACCCTCGGCCTCCATGCGCTCGTTGCCGACCGCACGGCCCACGGCCTCCTTGGCCTTGCCCTTGACCTGTTCCTTCTTGGCCTTGGCCTTCTGGTCTTCCGCCACCGTACTCACTCCCAGCGCTAGCAGAGTCCGTTGTCATCACTGCGGGTGACCCCGACCGGCCCGGTCAAACCACGAACTCCAGCCGGTTCCCGACGGGGTCGTACGAGTAGAAGCGCCGGCGTCCCGGCAGTCCGCGGTCCCAGCGGACCGTCACGCCGTGCGCCTCCAGCCGGGCGGCGTACGCCGAGATGTCCGTGACCTGGAGCCCCGGGTGGGCCTTTCGCGCCGGCCGGAAGTCCTTCTCGATCCCCAGGTGCAGCTCCACGGCCCCCGCCCGGAACCAGCACCCGCCCCGGGCCGCGAGCACCGGCGGCTTGGGGATCTCGGTCATGCCGAGGACGTCGACGTAGTAGGCGCGCAGCAGGTCCTCCGAACCGGGCGGCGCGGCGAGCTGCACGTGGTCCACGGCCGCGAGCATCAGCCCTCCCTGCGGGCGACCGCGAAGATACGGCGGAACGGGAACGGTGTGCCGTGCGGCCCCGCCGGATACGCCTCGCGCAGGGCCGACCGGTACTCGTCCAGGAAGCTCTCCCGCGCCGCCGGGTCGTCGGCGAGGGCGGTCAGGAGCGGGCGCAGGCCGGTGCCCTTCACCCAGTCCAGGACCGGATCCTCCCCTTGCAGCAGGTGCACGTACGTCGTCTCCCACGCGTCCACCTCGCAGCCCAGGTCGGCCAGCGCCGCCAGGTAGTCCTGGGGCGCGAGGACGGCGTCCTCGTGGCGCAGTGTCTCCGCGAGGCCCATCGCCCCGGCGAGGTCGCGCATCAGCCGGTGGCTCGGGGAGTCGAAGTTGCCGGGCACCTGGAAGGCGAAGGTGCCGCCGGGGGCGAGGCCCGCGATCCAGTCCGGGAAGCGCGAGACGTGCCCCGGCACCCACTGGAGCGTGGCGTTGCTGACGACGAGGTCGTACGGCTGTGAGGGCGTCCAGGTGCGCACGTCCGCGTGGGCGAAGTCGAGGTGCCCGCCGCCGGACGTGGGGCCCGCGTACTCGACCTGCGCCTTGTCGAGCATCTCCACGGAATTGTCGTAGCCGGTGATCCGGGCCGTGGGCCAGCGTGCGGCGAGCAGCGCCGTCACGTTGCCGGGGCCGCAGCCCAGGTCGGCGATCAGGGGCGCGTCCCCCGGCGGTTCCGGGATGCGGGCGAGGAGGTCGGTGAAGGGGCGGGCGCGGTGGTCCGCGTGGCGGAGGTACTGGGCGGGGTCCCAAGTCGTCATGGGATCCAGGGTTCCCCGGTTTTTATCTTGATGTCAAGATGCTTTACATCAAGAGACTTCACATCGACACAACCACTACACTGATCGTCATGGAGGACGAGGTCGATCGGCTGGTCGCTGCGTGGCGCCGGGAGCGCCCTGACCTCGACGTGGAACCGCTCGAGGTGCTCAGCCGGGTGAGCAGACTGGCCCGGCACCTGGACCGGGCACGCCGCCTTGCCTTCGCGGAGCACAGCCTGGAGCCCTGGGAGTTCGACGTGCTGACCGCGCTCCGGCGCGCGGGGACGCCGTATCAGCTCTCGCCGGGGCAGCTGCTGACGCAGACCCTGGTCACCTCGGGCACCATGACCAACCGCATCGACCGGCTCGCCAAGAAGGGCCTGGTGGAGCGGCTGCCCGACCCGAGCGACCGGCGCGGGGTGCTGGTCCGGCTCACGGAGGACGGCCAGGAGCGCGCGGACCAGGCCCTCGCCGGTCTGCTGGAACAGGAGCGCGCGATCCTCGCCGAGCTCTCCCGCGCCCAGCGCGGGGAACTGGCCGGGCTGCTACGCCAGTTGACCGCCCCGTTCGACAACATCCCCGGCTAGGTCGACCGGCCCCACGCCCGCGCGCCGCGCCAGGGCGACGGCGGCCAGGGTGGAGTGGACGCCCAGCTTGCCGAGGACGTTCTGCATGTGGGTGCGCACGGTGTGCGGGGACAGGAACAGTCTCTCCGCGACCGCCTTGCGGCCGAGACCGGCCACCATGCAGCGCAGCACCTCCCGCTCGCGCGGGGTGAGGGACTCCACCAGCCGCTCGCTCTCGGTGCGGTGCTTGCGGGCCGCGGTGAGCTCCCGCAGCACGCCGGTGAGCAGGGCGGGCGGCAGATGCGTCTCGTCGCGCAGCACCCCCCGGATGACGGTGAGCAGCCGGGACAGCGAGCAGTCCTTGGCCACCCAGCCCGAGGCGCCGGCCTGCAGGGCGAGCGCCGCCCGCCGCGGGTCGTCCTTCTCGGCGAGCACGACGATACGGACCGCCGGCTGCCCCGTACGGACCCCGGCGACCAGTGATATGCCGTCCACCAGCCCGTCTTCGTTGCCGTCCTGAACGGACACGGCGGGCCTGATGCCCTGGACGTTGCCGCCCAGATCGGCGTCGACGAGCAGCACGTCGAAACGGCGGCCCTCGGCGGCCGCGCGCTCCAGAGCGCGCAGCGCGGCGGGACCGCTGCCGGCCGCGGAGACCTCCACGTCGGGCTCGGCCGCCAGCGCGGCGGCGAGCGACTCGGCGAAGATGCGATGGTCGTCGACGACCAGGACTCGGATGCGAACCACGAAACCCCCTTCCCCAAGCTCTCGAAGAGCAGGGGATACCCCATCGTCTTCGTCTGAGGACGACTCGGGAGACGACACCGCCGCGGGCACGACGCCCGAAGCACGATGGCCGCACGGCCGCCGCCGCGCAAGAACTGCTACCCCCACTTCGGGCGCCGTACCCGACTGTCTCGCCCCCTGATCAGCACCGGCCCCCACCGGTGCTGTTCATCAGGGTACGGCCGGGGGGCGGGAGCGGAAGGTTATTTGCAGAACTGGCTGTCCGGGGCGTTTATGGTGAGCCGCATGTTTCGTCTGGAGACAGAAGTCGACAAGGCCCGGCACGATCTGCTCCGCAAACGGCTGCGGGACACCAACACGGCCGCCTCCCCGGTGCTGCGCGCCCTGCGCGGAACCCCAGGTGAGCGGGAACTCCCGCTCCAGGTCTGGGCGTTGGACGACTCCGGCGACCTCGCGGGCGGACTGGTCGGCCACACCTGGACGAGCTGGCTGCACGTGACCTACCTGTGGGTGGACGGACGGCACCGCGGGGCGGGCCTGGGTTCGCAGTTGCTCTCGCGGGCGGAGCGCATGGCCCGGCGCGGCCGGGGCTGCACCGCCGTACGCCTGGAGACCTGGGACTTCCAGGCGCCGGAGTTCTACAAGAAGCAGGGCTACGAGGTGGTGTGTGTGATCCCGGACTATCCGCCGGGGGTCACGGAGTACACGCTGACCAAGCGGCTCACCGTCTGAAGCGCCAGGAGCCCGGCTCGTCCGCCGGCTGCAGACCCAGCTGCCCGGCGATACCGGCCGCGCGGCGGTGGGAGACGTCGGGGTAGTGCGCGGGGTGGACCTCGATGACCCCGTGGTCGTCGGCCGAGGCCGTGCGCAGCGCCTCCCGGAGCGTGTGTTCCTGCTCCTGCACCCTGGCCCGCTCCTCCCGCCGGCGGGCGACGACCGCGCCCCGGCGGGCGGTGGCCGCGACGACGCCGAGCGCGATCAGCGCGAGCGCCCCCACGCCGAGCACGTCACCGGTCGCGTCCGCGTCGCCCGGCATCCGGGGACGCAGGACACCCTCGGGGTCCGCGAGCACGGTGACGGTCTGCCCGACGGCGAAGCTGTGGGAGCCGGCCCGGAGGGCTGGGCCCGGGAGCCTGGTGCCGTCGCGGCGGGCGAGGGCGTAGTCGTAGGTGTCCGCCTGCCGCCCCTGGTCGGGGTCGGGCCAGTCCCGTACGACGGTGGCGGTGATCCGTTCGCCCCGCCGCTCCAGGGTGAGGTCGTCGCGGGCCAGGTCGGCGATGTACACGGCCACCAGGGAAGCTCCCACCACCAGCAGGGCCGCGGACAGGCCCGTCCCGTCCGCGCACAGCTTCGTCAGCAGCACGGCGAGGAGCACACCGTGCGCGACCCACAGGGGCACCAGGACCCCGAGGCCGTAGTGGTCCGCCAGGAGGAAGAAGCCGACGATCGCGGCGAGCGCGTAGCAGCCGATGCCGATCGCCGACAGGATGCGAAGGTGCCCTCGACTCACGCTCCGACGTTACTGGGGCGTATGTCAGGGAGAGGCCCGGCTTTCCCCAAGTTCGGATCAAGCCGGGCAAAACAGCGGTCAGCCGGCCTCAGACAAGCCGCCGCGCTCCGGCCGAGGGCACCGCCTCGAACACCCGCGGAGCGGTGAACTCCGCCCCGGCGAAGGCATCTTGGACCGCCTTGGTGATCGTCTCCACGTCGGCCGCCTCCGCCAGCACGATCGCCGAGCCGCCGAAGCCGCCGCCGGTCATCCGCGCGCCCAGGGCGCCCGAGGCGAGGGCGGTGTCGACGACCAGGTCCAGCTCCGGGCAGGAGATCCGGAAGTCGTCGCGCAGCGAGGCGTGGCCGGCGATCAGCACGGGTCCGATCGCGCGGGTGTCGCCCGACTCCAGCAGGGCGATGGTCTTCTCGACCCGCTCGTCCTCGGTGACGACGTGGCGGACCAGGCGTACGGCCTCCTCGTCGTCGCCGAGCCTCGCGAGGGCCGCGTCGAGCTCGCCGTAGGGGATGTCCCGCAGCGCGTCCACGCCCAGCAGTGCCGCGCCCCGCTCGCAGCCCGCGCGGCGCTTGCCGTACTCGCCCTCGCTGTGGGAGTGCTTGACGCGGGTGTCGACGACGAGCAGGACCATGCCCTCGGCGGCGAGGTCGAAGGGGATCTGCTTCTGGGAGAGGTCCCGGGTGTCGAGGAACAGGGCGTGGCCGGCCTCGCAGCAGGCGGACGCGGTCTGGTCCATGATCCCGGTGGGGGCGCCGACGTAGACGTTCTCGGCGCGCTGGCACAGCCGGGCCAGCTGCCAGCGCTGGAGGCCGAGGTCGTAGAGGTCGTTCAGGGCGAGCGCGACGACGACCTCCAGGGCCGCCGAGGAGGACAGGCCCGCGCCCGCGGGGACCGTGGAGGTGAGGTGGACGTCCGCGCCGGTGACCGGATGTCCGGCCTCGCGCAGCGCCCACACGACACCGGCCGGGTACGCGGTCCAGTTCCGGTCGCTCTCCGGCGCGAGGTCGTCGAGGCGCAGCTCCACGACCCCGCCGTCGATGTCCGAGGAGTGCAGGCGCAGGACGCCGTCCGTGCGCCGGGAGACGGCCGCGACCGCGGTGTGCGGCAGCGCGAAGGGCATCACGAAGCCGTCGTTGTAGTCGGTGTGCTCACCGATGAGGTTGACGCGGCCAGGCGCCGACCAGACACCCTCGGGCTCGGTTCCGTACAGCTCGGTGAAACCGTCCCGGACCTGCTGTGCCGCCACTACTGCTCCCTTGCTGCGCTGATGGTCTGAGCGAACTCCCACGCGTCCGCGACGATCCCCGCGAGATCCGTGCGGGACGGGTTCCAGCCCAGCTTCTCGCGGGCGGTGGCGGCGGAGGCGACCAGGGTGGCCGGGTCGCCGCCCCGGCGCGGGGCCACGACCTCGGGGATCGGGTGGCCGGTGACCTGACGCACGGTCTCGATGACCTGGCGGACGGAGAAGCCCTCGCCGTTGCCGAGGTTGCAGATGAGGTGCTCGCCGGCGGTGGCCGCCTCGATGGCGAGGAGGTGGGCCTCGGCCAGGTCGGCGACGTGGATGTAGTCGCGGACACAGGTGCCGTCCGGGGTCGGGTAGTCCTCGCCGAAGACGTTGATCGCCTCCCGCTTGCCCTGGGCGACCTGGAGGATCAGCGGGATGAGGTGCGACTCGGGGTCGTGCCGCTCGCCCTGCTTGCCGTAGGCGCCGGCCACGTTGAAGTAGCGCAGGGACACGGCACCGAGGCCGTGCGCGTTCGCCTCGCTGGTGATCATGAAGTCGACGGCGAGCTTGGAGGCGCCGTACGGGTTGGTCGGCCTGGTCGGCGCGGACTCGACGATCGGCACCTCCTCGGGTTCCCCGTACGTGGCGGCCGTGGAGGAGAAGACGAGCTTCCTGACTCCGGCCTCGCGCATCGCGCCGAGCAGCGCCATGGTGCCGCCGACGTTGTTGTCCCAGTACTTCTCGGGCTTCACGACCGACTCGCCGACCTGCGAGGACGCGGCGAAGTGGAGCACGCCGTCGAAGGAGGAGTCGAGCCACTTGGCGGCGTCGCGGATGTCGCCCTCGACGAAGGCGGCCCCGGCGGGGACGCCCTCGCGGAAGCCGGTGGAGAGGTTGTCGAGGACGACGACCTCGTGCCCCGCCTCCAGCAGGTGCTGGGCCACGACCCCGCCGACATACCCCGCGCCACCTGTCACCAGGTACTTCATGAACTCGCTACCTCTCGCAGTCGCTGTGCCGCGGCTTCCGGACTGATGTCGTTGATGAAGACGTTCATCCCCGACTCGGAGCCCGCGAGGAACTTCAGCTTGCCGGACGTACGGCGGATGGTGAAAAGCTCGAGATGCAGCGCGAAGTCGTCGCGGCTCACGCCCTCGAAGTCCTCCAGCTGACCGAAAGGCGCCTGGTGCCAGGCGGCGATGTACGGCGTAGGAGGCTCACTCTCTCCGAAGATCCGGTCGAAGCGCCTCAAGAGTTCCAGATAGACCTTGGGGAACTCTGTGCGGGCCTCCTCGTCGAGGCCGAGCAGATCCGGCACCCGGCGCTTCGGATAAAGATGCACCTCGTACGGCCAGTGCGCCGCGTAGGGCACGAAGGCGACCCAGTGCTCACCCTCCAGGACGACCCGCTCGCCGGCGAGCTCGCTCTCCAGGACGGAGTCGAAGAGGTTCTGCCCTGCGGTCGCCTCCTTGTGAGCCGCGAGAGAACGCAACATCAGGGCGGTGCGAGGGGTGGTGAAGGGGTAGGCGTAGATCTGGCCATGGGGGTGACCCAGGGTCACACCGATCTCCGCACCCCGGTTCTCGAAACAGAAGACCTGCTCCACGGAGGGCAGATGCGACAGCTCCGACGTCCGGTCGGTCCATGCGTCAAGGACGAGCCGTACCTGCTCCTCCGTGAGGTCCGCGAAGGACGCGTTGTGGTCCGAGGTGAAGCAGACGACCTCACAGCGGCCCGAGTCACCGGCCAGCGAGGGGAAACGGTTCTCGAAGACCACGGCGTCGTACGACGAGTCCGGGATCTCACTCAGCCGCTCACCCTGCGAGGGGCACAGCGGGCACTCGTCGGCGGGCGGGTGGTAGGTGCGCCCCTGTCGGTGCGAGGCGATGGCCACGGAGTCGCCGAGCAGCGGATCCCGACGAACCTCGGACGTGGTGACAGTCCGCTCCAGCGGCCGCCGGTCCACGGCGTCGCGGACGGTGTCGTCGCGCAGGTCGTAGTAGATGAGCTCGCGACCGTCGGCCAGCCGGGTCGAGGTCTTCTTCACCGCTGGACTCCTTCACTCAAACATAACTAAACACAAGTAACCATAACCGCGCACCTGAGTCAACATCGGAATCAAACAAAGCGCATCAGTCGAGGTGTTCAATTGCTGACTATGCAAAACCCCACAAAAGGCGCAGAAACCGCATATCTCGCGGCTGAGCTGAGGCTCCCCACCAACTGGCTCGACTACACGATCCTCGGTATCTACTTCGTCGTGGTCCTCGGCATCGGCTTCGCGGCCCGCCGCTCGGTGAAGACGAGCCTGGACTTCTTCCTCTCCGGCCGCTCGCTGCCGGCCTGGATCACGGGTCTCGCCTTCATCTCCGCCAACCTGGCCGCCACGGAGATCCTGGGGATGGCCGCCAACAGCGCGCAGTACGGCGCCTACACGGTCCACTGGTACTGGATCGGCGCCATCCCGGCCATGGTCTTCCTCGGCCTGGTGATGATGCCCTTCTACTACGGCAGCAAGGTGCGCTCGGTCCCCGAGATGCTCCTCCTGCGCTTCGACAAGTGGGCACACCTGCTCAGCTCGGCCCTGTTCGCCTTCGCGGCGATCCTGATCGCGGGCGTGAACCTCTACGCGCTCGCCATCGTCGTAGAGGCCCTGCTGGGCTGGCCGCAGTGGGTGGCCATCGTCGTCGCCGGCGCCTTCGTCCTCGCCTACATCACCCTCGGCGGCCTGTCCTCCGCGATCTACAACGAGGTCCTCCAGTTCTTCGTGATCCTGGCGGCCCTGATCCC
>NZ_JBHVYZ010000004.1:188653-212101 GCF_042880295.1 Streptomyces sp. NPDC058307 | reverse complement strand
GGCGGCCCTGATCCCCGGCTTCGGCACCGCCGACTCGGGCTACCAGTACAACGACGCCATCCCCTACCTGATGGAACAGCTCCTTCCGAACGGCGTCCTCGGCATCGCGGTCACCGGTCTGCTGGCCGCCTTCATGGCGGGCATGGCGGCCAACGTCTCGTCCTTCAACACGGTGTTCACGAACGACATCTGGGGCCGCTACGTCAAGAAGGACCGTGAGGACGGCTACTACGTCCGCTTCGGCCGCCTGATCACGGTGATCGGCGTCTGCGCGTCAGTGGGAACAGCATTCCTGGCGTCCTCCTTCTCGAACATCATGAGCTACCTCCAGACGCTGTTCTCCTTCTTCAACGTGCCGATGTTCGTCGTCTTCATCGTCGGCATGTTCTGGAAGCGCGCGTCCGTGAAGTCGGGCTTCTGGGGCCTGCTGGCCGGCACGGTCGCGGCGATGGTGAACTACTTCTGGATCTACAAGCAGGGCATCATCGACATCCCCTCCGACCAGGGCGCCAACTTCGTCTCGGCGATCGTGGGCTTCGTGGCCGGTGGGGTGGTCATGGTCGCCGTGTCCCTGTTCACGGCCCCCAAGCCCGCCGCGGAACTCCAGGGCCTCGTCTACGGCACGACGTCCCCCGGCATGACCGAGCCCCCCGCCGTCGGCGACGACGCCTGGTACCGCAGGCCGGCCCTGCTGGGCTGGGGCGCGATCGTCCTCGCAGCCGCCTGCTACATCCCGTTCTCGTTCTGACCCCGGCCGAATCGAGGAACCATGTCCGAACACGACGTCCAGCGGGAAGTCTCCGAACTCCAGGCCAAGTCGGCCACCGCGGCCCGCATCTTCGACCTGCGCCGCATCATCGGCGGCCTGTTCGTCCTCTACGGCATCATCGTCACGATCGCCGGCATCAACCCCTCCGACGCCACGCTCGACAAGGCGGAGGGCGTCAACATCAACCTCTGGACCGGCCTCGGCATGCTGGTCCTCGGCATCTTCTTCCTGCTCTGGCTGAAGATGCGCCCGACCCCGCCGCCGGCCCCGGAGGTCACTCCGGGGGAGGAGCCCACGGAGTAGCGCCTAGGGGGTGCCGGGTGCGGGTACGTTGTGGCTGGTCGCGCAGTTCCCCGCGCCCCTAGGGGGTTGCAGTCACCTGCGCCAGGACGGGCCGTTGGCCGCGTACGGCGGGCAGGGGACGGGGTGGGGGGGGTGTCCGCCCGCAGCGGCCGGCGTCCGTTACAGGGCACCGCTAAAGCGGCCGAGCCGCCGGACCGAGGACGGACACCCCCCACCCCGGCACCGACCCACCCACACACCCGCACGCGCTACACAAGCCCCCACCGGACCGAGCCAGGCCGCCGCAGGCACCCAGGGGCGCGGGGAACTGCGCAAAAACGCCCGCCCCCACCGAACCCGCTGGCGGGCAACCCCGTCAAACCACCGGCGGCTGCCCCTGTCCCACAGGGCCGGCCCGATCCAGCAACCCCGTCCGCGCAGCCAACGCCGCCGCCTCCAACCGGGAACCCACGCCCAGTTTCATCAGCACCCGCTGCACATGCGTGCGAGCAGTGGACGGCGCTATCCCCATCCCCGCCGCGATCAGCCGCGTGTCCTCCCCGTCGGCCACCCGCACCAGCACCTCCACCTCCCGGGGCGTCAGCATCTGCAGCAGCCGCTGCCCCTCGTCGTCCGGCTGGGCCGCGGGATTCAGCAGCTCGCTGAAGGCCCCCTGAAGCAACTGCGGGGCAACCGCCGCCTCCCCCGCCCGAGCCTTCATGATCGCCCGCTCGACGCCCTCGATCCGCTCGTCGTGCCGCACATAACCGCAGGCCCCCGCGGCGAAGGCGGCCGCGATGCCCCGCGGACTCGGCACCGGCCCCAGCACCAGCACCGCCACCTGCGGCCGCTCCCGCTTGATCCTCACGACCGGGTCGAACATCCCCGGTTCGGCCGGCGTGGCCGTCCCCAGCAGGCACACCTCGGGCGCCCGGCTGATCACCAGCTCCGCCGCCCCCGCGGCAGGCGCGGCCGCCGCGAGCACCCGGTGCCCGCGCAGTTTCAGCGCCGAGGCCAGCGCCTCGGCGAGCAATCGGTGGTCGTCGACCACCATGAGCCGAACTCCCATCGAGCAACCCCCCAGTCCCCCCATGGATCCGCGTGCAGGCACCCCTGTGAATGCCCACTGATCCGCACGGACAGAGGCACTCTCCCGGCACCCCCGCCCTTCATGCCCCCGGAAGCTACACGCTAGTTCGACGTTGCGCTTCCCCTACCGGTGAGAAGTGTCCCGGAAGGACTGAATTCCTGGCTTTCCTGTCATTCGAGGACGATGTGCCGCACCTTCACGTGCCGCACTTCACGTGCCGCACCTTCACGCGTCCTCGGCCAGCTCCAGCCACCGCATCTCCAGCTCTTCCCGCTCCCCGGCGAGATCCCGCAGCTCGGCGTCGATGGAGGCCACCTTCGCGAAGTCGGTGGCGTTGTCGGCGATCTGCGCGTGCAGCTTCGTCTCCTTCTGGGAGATCTTGTCGAGCTGCCGCTCGATCTTCTGGAGTTCCTTCTTCGCGGCCCGCTGATCGGAAGAGCTCTTCTCGACCGCCGGCTTCACCACCACCGGCGCCGACGCCGCGGCCGCCTCCTCCATCCGCTGCCGTCGCTCCAGGTACTCGTCGATGCCCCGGGGCAGCATCCGCAGGGTGGCGTCCCCGAGCAGCGCGAAGACCCGGTCGGTGGTGCGCTCGACGAAGAACCGGTCGTGGGAGATGACGACCATCGAGCCGGGCCAGCTGTCGAGGACGTCCTCCAGCTGGGTCAGCGTCTCGATGTCCAGATCGTTCGTCGGCTCGTCCAGGAACAGCACGTTCGGCTCGTCCATCAGCAGCCGCAGCAGTTGCAGCCGCCGCCGCTCACCACCGGACAGGTCCCCGACCGGCGTCCACTGCTTCTCCTTGTTGAAGCCGAAGGTCTCGCACAGTTGCCCGGCGGTCATCTCGCGCCCCTTGCCGAGGTCGACGCGCTCCCGCACCTGCTGGACGGCCTCGATGACCCGCAGCGCGGGGTCGAGTTCGGCGACCTCCTGGGACAGGTAGGCGAGCTTGACGGTCCTGCCGACCACGACCCGTCCGCCCACGGGCTGGGTCTCGCCCTCGGTCCACGCGGCCTGGGCCATCGCGCGCAGCAAGGACGTCTTGCCGGCCCCGTTGACCCCGACGAGACCGATCCGGTCGCCGGGGCCGAGCTGCCAGGTCACATGCTTCAGCAGGACCTTGGGCCCGGCCTGCACGGTCACGTCCTCCAGCTCGAAGACGGTCTTGCCCAGCCGCGTCGACGCGAACTTCATCAGCTCGCTGCTGTCCCGCGGCGGCGGCACGTCCTGGATGAGCTCGTTGGCGGCCTCGACGCGGAAGCGCGGCTTGGACGTGCGGGCGGGGGCGCCCCGCCTGAGCCAGGCCAGCTCCTTGCGGACGAGGTTCTGCCGCTTGGTCTCCTCGGTGGCGGCGATCCGCTCGCGCTCGGCCCGCGCGAAGACGTAGTCGGAGTACCCGCCCTCGTACTCGAAGACGTCGCCCTTCTGCACGTCCCACATGCGGGTGCAGACCTGGTCGAGGAACCACCGGTCGTGGGTGACGCAGACGAGCGCCGAGCGCCGCTCGCGCAGGTGCTTGGCCAGCCAGGCGATGCCCTCGACGTCGAGGTGGTTGGTGGGCTCGTCGAGGACGATCAGGTCCTGTTCCTCGATGAGCAGCTTGGCGAGGGCGATACGGCGGCGCTCGCCACCGGAGAGCGGTGCGATGACGGTGTCGAGGCCCTGCGGGAAGCCGGGCAGGTCGAGTCCGCCGAACAGTCCGGTCAGCACGTCGCGGATCTTGGAGTTGCCGGCCCACTCGTGGTCGGCCATGTCCCGGATGACCTCGTGGCGGACGGTCGCCGTGGGGTCCAGGGAGTCGTGCTGGGTGAGAACCCCGAGGCGCAGTCCGCCGGAGTGCGTGACGCGTCCGGTGTCGGCGTCCTCCAGCTTGGCGAGCAGGCGGATCAGGGTGGTCTTGCCGTCGCCGTTGCGGCCCACGACGCCGATGCGATCGCCCTCGGAGACGCCGAGCGAGACACCGTCCAGCAGGGCACGGGTGCCGTACACCTTGCTGACGTTCTCGACATTGACCAGATTGACGGCCATTTCTCTCCTGCCCAGGGGGATCGATCGACCCTCCAGGATAGTCCGCCCGCTACGCCCCCATCACCGTCGCACCCGGTACCGGCCCCGACGCCGTACGCACCGCCCGGCACGTCCCGGAGGCGCGCAGCGCGTCCGCGATCTTCGCCGCCGACCCACTGTCGCGGGCGAGGAACGCCGTGGTCGGGCCCGAGCCCGAGACGAGCCCGGCGAGGGCGCCCGCGGCGCTGCCGGCCGCGAGGGTGCCGGCGAGTTCCGGGAAGAGCGAGAGGGCGGCGGGCTGGAGGTCGTTGGAGACGGCGGCGGCGAGCGCGTCCGGGTCTCCTTCGGCGAGCGCGGCCAGCAGGTGCTCGGAGGCGACGGGCTCGGGGATGTCGAGGCCCTCGGTGAGCCGGTCGAACTCCCGGAAGACGGCCGGGGTCGACAGCCCGCGCCCGGCCATCGCGAACACCCACAAGAAGGTGCCGCCGACGTCGAGCGTCCTGAGCTTCTCCCCGCGCCCGGTGCCGAGTGCGGCCCCGCCGACCAGGCTGAACGGCACGTCACTGCCCAACTCGGCGCAGATGTCGAGCAGTTCGCCGCGGGAGGCGCCGGTCCCCCACAGCGCGTCGCAGGCCAGGAGCGCGCCGGCGCCGTCCGCGCTGCCGCCCGCCATGCCGCCGGCGACGGGGATGTCCTTGGCGATGTGGATGTGCACGGCGGGATCCAGGCCGTGGCGCTCCGCGAGGGCGGTCGCCGCGCGCGCCGCCAGGTTCGTACGGTCCAGGGGCACCTGGGCGGCGTCCGGACCGGAGCAGGTGACGCGGAGCGCCTCGGCGGGCATCACGGTCACCTCGTCGTGGAGGCCGACCGCGAGGAAGACGTTGGCCAGGTCGTGGAAGCCGTCGGGGCGGGCGGCGCCGACGGCGAGCTGGACGTTGACCTTGGCGGGGACGCGGACGGTGACGCTCACTGCTGACCGGGCTCCTTCGGGGGTTCGGGGGTCGTCCCCCGAGATGATGCAGCTTCCGCGATCCGCGCGAACTCCTCGACGGTGAGCGCCTCACCGCGGGCCTGGGGCGAGATGCCGGCCGCCACGAGGGCGGTCTCGGCGGCCGCGGCCGAACCCGCCCACCCGGCGAGCGCGGCCCGCAGGGTCTTGCGGCGCTGGGCGAAGGCGGCGTCCACGACGGCGAACACCTCGCGCCTGGACGCGGTGGTCCTGATCGGCTCGGTCCTGCGGGTGAGCGCGACGAGTCCGCTGTCGACGTTCGGCGCGGGCCAGAAGACGGTGCGGCCGATGGACCCGGCCCGCTTGACCTCGGCGTACCAGTTGGCCTTCACGGACGGGACGCCGTACACCTTCGAGCCGGGCGGCGCGGCGAGCCGGTCGGCGACCTCGGCCTGCACCATGACGAGGGTGCGCTCGATGCTCGGGAAGGTGTCGAGCATGTGCAGCAGCACGGGTACGGCGACGTTGTAGGGGAGGTTCGCGACGAGTGCGGTCGGCGGGGGGCCGGGGAGGTCGGTGACGTGCATGGCGTCGGAGTGCACGAGCGCGAACCGGTCGGCGCGGCCGGGCATGCGGGCCGCGATGGTGGCGGGCAGCGCGGAGGCGAGTACCTCGTCGATCTCGACGGCGGTGACGCGGTCGGCCGCTTCCAGCAGCGCCAGGGTGAGCGAGCCGAGCCCGGGGCCGACCTCCACCACCACGTCGTCGGAGCGGACGCCGGCGGTCCTGACGATACGGCGGACCGTGTTCGCGTCGATCACGAAGTTCTGGCCGCGCTGCTTGGTGGGGCGGACCCCTAGGACGGCCGCGAGTTCACGGATGTCGGCGGGGCCGAGGAGGGCGTCTGGGGAGGGGCTGCTGCTCACGGCCCCAAGGGTACGGGGCGGGGGTGGTGCTTCACTCACCCGTGCAACCGGCCGCCGCAGTGCGGCCAGGGGCTCGCCCCGCGCCGTACGTACAACTTCTTCGCCCGCAGCGTCTGCTCCGCCGCGGGGGCGTCCTGCGGTCGTCCGGAGCCGCCCAGCGCCTGCCAGGTCCGGGTGTCGAACTGGTAGAGACCGCCGTACGTCCCCGACGGGTCCACCGCGTCCGGGCGGCCGCCGGACTCGCAGTGCGCCAGGCCCTGCCAGTTCAGGTGGTCCGCGCCCTGTACGGACGTCGGCATCGGTTTCGTGCCCACCCTCACCACCTGGTCCCGCGGCTCCCGCACCACCTCGGTCCTGAGTCGCCGCGGCTTCTGCTTCACGCCGTTGACGGTCCGCAGGGAGTACGTGACCCGCCGGATCCCCGGCCGGCCCGCCTGCTCCACGACCTCCGTGCCTCTGAAGACGGTGGCGTCCTCGCTGCGCTGCTCGCGGAAGGGGATCTGCTCCTCGCGCACTTCCTTCGTCGCGGTGATCCGCAGCACCGTGACGGTCTGTCCCTCGCGGGGAAAGCTCTCCGGCGCCACCGAGGTGGCGTCCATCCCGCTCAGCGTGACCCCGGCCTGCTCGACGGCCTCCGCCACGGTCGCCGCGTTCGTCCGGATCGTCCGCGCCCGGCCGTCGGCCATGATCGTCACGGAGCGCTCGGTCCGCACGTCGAGCGCGAGCCCCTCCCGTCCGATCCGCCGGGAGCGCGAGGTGGACACATACGCGCCCTCCGCTCGCACCCCGAGCTGTTCGAGCGCCCCGTCCACGGTCCGTGCGGTGGTCCACACCTCACGCCGGTGTCCGTCGAGGGTGAGCCGCACGGGACGCCCGTAGCGGACCGCGACCTCGTCCCCGCTGGCGAGCGGTTCGCCGGGCGCGGGCGCGACCACGTCGTGCGCACCCACCGCGACCCCTTCCTCGGCGAGCAGTTCGCTCACGTCGTCCGCGAAGGTGTGCAGGGTGCGCGGTTTGCCGTCCACGCTCAGCTCGATCGCCTTGTCCTCGGCGACGAAGGCCGTGGTGCCGCCCGCGAGGAACGCGACCACCAGCGCCTGCGGCAGCAGCCGGCGCATCGCGCTGTCCGGCCGCTCGGCGTACCGCGTCCTGCGCCGGCGAGCGGCCCGCCCACCGCTCGGCGTCTGCTGCGCAAGCACCGGCTCCGGGGCCTCGTACGCGGGCCGGTAGGTGTCCTCGTACGGCAGCGTCCGTGCCTCGTCCGGCGCCCCGTACACCCCGTACGCGAGCGTCTGGGCGCTGCGCGGATCGGTGGGGGGCGCGCCGAAACCGCCGTACGGCGATGGCTCGTACGGCTCGTACGCCTGATACGTCTCGTACTGCGAGTTGCTCACGCCGACACGCTCCAGGGGCCGAGGGGTCCAGCGGGGTCCGGATCGGGCCCACAGAACCTAGCGGAGCGACCGTCACTCTCCAAAGCGACTCGGCTACCCGGAGTTACGTTCGACGGGTTCAGTACCCGAAGGCGCGTGCGGTGTTGGCGGCGAGTGCCGTGGCCAACGCGTCCTCGTCGATGCCGCGCACGGCGGCCATGGCGCGCACCGTGACCGGAATGAGATAGGGGGCGTTGGGCCGTCCGCGGTACGGCGCCGGCGTCAGGAAGGGCGCGTCCGTCTCCACCAGCAGCAGCTCCGGCGGGGCCACCGCCACCGCGTCCCGCAGGTTCTGGGCGTTCTTGAAGGTGACGTTGCCGGCGAAGGACATGAAGTATCCGGCGGCGGCGCAGATCCGCGCCATCTCGGCGTCGCCGGAGTAGCAGTGGAAGACGGTGCGCTCGGGGGCGCCCTCCTCCTTCAGCACGCGCAGGACGTCCGCGTGGGCGTCCCGGTCGTGGATGACGAGCGCCTTGCCGTGCCGCTTGGCCATCTCGATGTGGGCGCGGAAGGACGCCTCCTGCGCCTCCTTGCCCTCGGGCCCGGTGCGGAAGTGGTCGAGGCCGGTCTCGCCGACGCCCTTGACCTGCGGGAGTGCGGCCAGGCGGTCGATCTCGGCGAGCGCCTCGTCGAGCGCCGCCGTGCCCCCCGCCCGGCGCGCACCCTGCCGGGACCAGCCGTCGGGGTCGCCGTGGACGATCCGGGGCGCCTCGTTGGGGTGCAGGGCGACGGTGGCGTGGACGGCGTCGTACCGCTCCGCCGTCTCGGCCGCCCAGCGGGAGCCCCGTACGTCGCAGCCGACCTGGACGACCGTGGTCACCCCGACCGACGCGGCTTTCGCGAGCCCCTCCTCCACGGTCCCGTCCTGCATGTCCAGGTGGGTGTGGGAGTCGGCGACCGGTACCCGCAGGGGCTCCGGGAGCGGCGGGGCCGCGTTCTTCTCGCGGGGGCTGTTCGAAGGCATGCCCCGATCCTACGAAAGGGGCATGCCCGCCCGGATGCCGGAGCGGTCAGCTCGCCTTGCGCTGGAAGACGTGCAGCAGGTCGGCCAGGTGCCAGTGGTGCTCCCCGGCGGACGCCTCGCCGCCGGCCGTCGGCGCCTCCACGGGCCCGGCGGGGGGCGTGGCGTGTCCTCGGTGCGCTGCGTCACGGGCGGAGGCGACCCGGCCCGGCCGCATGATCCGTACGACCTGGTGGTCGCAGTTCTCGCACGCGGGCTTGGAGAGCGGCGAGGGCACGACCCGTCCGTCCACCATGTACTGCACGAACTCCCGGCCGTCGCCGTCGACGTGGTGCTCTATCTCGTACGACTGCTCCCACCCGTGCCCGCAGCGCATGCAGGCGAAGGAGTAGGACTCGTTGACGACTGCCGTCGCACCGGGGTGCCCTGCGATCTCGCTCATTCCAGCTCCTGTGTGTCCGCTGGTTCGAAGGACGGGTACGTCCCTCACCCCAGTGGACGCCTCCCGGCGCACGAAGGCGACAAGCCCTGTCGACTGTTGGAGTCGATTTGGACGTTCCTTGCCAAACCACCCCGCCGGGCGGCCCGGAGCTTTGCATTCCGAGACACCGCTTTGCGCGCACATGGGGCGCACGCTCAGAAGTCATGCGCCCTGCTCAGAGGGGGTGTGACCCACCTCATGCGGTGGGTCGGGGAGTGGCGTTCTTCGCCGCGACGACCGCATCGAAAACCACCCTCTTGGGCACCCCGGCCTCGACGGCCACCGCGGCGATCGCCTCCTTGCGCCGCTCCCCCGCCTCCTCGCGCACCCGCACCCTGCGCACCAGTTCCGCGTCGTCGATCTCCCCGGCCCCCTTCTCGGGCGCCCCCTCGACGACGACGGTGATCTCCCCCCGCACCCCGTCCGCGGCCCACTCGGCGAGCGCGCCCAGCGCCCCCCGCTTGACCTCCTCGTACGTCTTCGTCAGCTCCCGGCACACCGCCGCCCGCCGCTCCGCCCCGAACACCTCGGCCATGGCCGCCAGGGTGTCGTCGAGCCGGTGCGGAGCCTCGAAGTACACCAGGGTGCGCCGCTCGTCGGCGACCTCCCGCAGCCGCGACAGCCGCTCCCCGCCCTTGCGCGGCAGGAACCCCTCGAAGCAGAACCGGTCCACCGGCAGCCCGGACAGCGCGAGCGCGGTGAGCACCGCGGACGGCCCCGGTACGGCCGTGACCCGGACGTCCTTCTCCACGGCCGCGGCGACCAGCCGGTACCCGGGGTCGGACACCGACGGCATCCCGGCGTCGGTGACGAGCAGCACGCGCGCCCCGCCGAGGAGTTCCTCGACGAGTTCGGGTGTACGGGCGGCCTCGTTGCCCTCGAAGTAGGACACGATCCGCCCCTTGGGCGTCACGCCGAGCCCCTGGGTCAGCCGCCGCAGCCGCCGGGTGTCCTCGGCCGCGACCACGTCGGCCCCGGCCAGTTCCTCCGCGAGCCGGGGAGGAGCGTCCGCGATGTCGCCAATGGGGGTGCCCGCCAGGACAAGGGTTCCAGTCACCTCCCCATCCTCCCAGGGGCGCCCCGAAGGGGACGCATCCGCCCATGCACGGGACTCACACAGCGCTGTTCCTTACGATGGCGCGGTGACCAGTACCGCGTCCTCCACGGACACCCGGCAGGACCAGGCCCCCCAGGACCGGCGGCCGTCATGGCAGCAGAGGCTGCGCCGTTTCGGCTACACGGCCGAGGCAAGAGGCGATGTGGTTGAGCGCCTGGTGCCGTCCTTCGTGGCGCCGAGTCCGCGGATGTGGCAGGTCCTGGGCGTGCCCAAGGCGCTCGCCGAGCGGGTCACGCGCTGGTCGGGCTGGCTCGGGCCGCTGCTGGTGACGCTGGTGGCGGGGCTGATGCGGTTCTGGAACCTGGGCAGCCCGAAGAAGGTGATATTCGACGAGACGTACTACGCCAAGGACGCGTGGGCGCTCGTGCACCGCGGCTACGAGCTCAGCTGGGGCAAGAACGTCGACAGCCAGATCCTGTCCTCGAACGGGCACGTTTCGCTGCCGACGGACGCCGCCTATGTCGTGCATCCGCCGGTCGGCAAATACGTCATCGGACTCGGCGAGCTGATGTTCGGGTTCGACCCGTTCGGCTGGCGGTTCATGACGGCGCTGCTGGGGACGCTGTCGGTGCTGATCGTGTGCCGGGTGGGCCGCCGCCTCTTCCGCTCCACGTTCCTGGGCTGCCTGGCGGGCGCGCTGATGACGGTGGACGGCCTGGCCTTCGTGATGGCGCGGACCGCGCTGCTCGACGGTGTGCTGATGTTCTTCGTGCTGGCCGCGTTCGCGTGCCTGGTCATCGACCGCGACCGGGCGCGGGAGAAACTCGCCGCCGCGCTGCCGGTCGACTCCTACGGCCTCGTGCGCCCCGACGCGCACATCGCGGACACCCTGCGCCTGGGGTGGCGCCCCTACCGCTGGCTGGCGGGCCTGCTCCTCGGCCTGGCCATCGGCACCAAGTGGAACGGCCTGTTCTTCCTCGTCGCCTTCGTCATCATGACGGTCCTGTGGGACGTCGGCTCCCGCAAGGTCGCGGGCGCCAGCCGGCCCTACGTGGCGGTCCTCAAGTACGACCTCGGCATGGCCATCCGGGCCATGGTGCCGGTCGCGCTCATCACCTACGTCACCTCGTGGATCGGCTGGATCCTCTCCCCCGCGGACGGCACCGGCGGCTACTACCGCAACTGGGCGGCGACCGACGGCAAGGGCGGCAACTGGACCTTCCTGCCCGACTGGTGGCGCAGCCTGGTCCACTACGAGCACGAGGTCTACAACTTCAACGTCCACCTGTCCTCGCCGCACACGTACATGTCCAACCCGTGGAGCTGGATCGTCGACGCCCGCCCGGTCTCGTACTTCTACGAGTCCCCCGCGCCCGGCACCGACGGCTGCCCGGCCGACGCGGGCGAGAAGTGTGCGCGGGAGGTCCTCGCGATCGGCACGCCCCTCCTGTGGTGGGCCGCGTGCTTCGCGATCCTCTACGTCCTGTGGCGCTGGTTCTTCCGCCGCGACTGGCGGGCCGGCGCCATCGCCTGCGGGATCGCGGCCGGTTACCTCCCCTGGTTCAACTACCAGGAACGCACGATCTTCTTCTTCTACACGATCGTCTTCCTGCCCTTCCTCTGCCTGGCCGTGGCCATGCTCGTCGGCGCCCTCCTCGGCCCGCCACGCGCATCCGAGACCCGCCGGGTGGCAGGCGCCACGGCGGCCGGCGTCCTGGTTCTCCTGATCACCTGGAACTTCATCTACTTCTGGCCCCTGTACACCGGCACGAGCATCCCGATCGACGACTGGCGGTCGCGGATGTGGCTGGATACGTGGGTCTAGGGGGCTGAAATTCACGTATGTGATTGAGCACTTGCTCCGGCGAATCCGGAAACTCCCACCCCGCCCGTCACACCTCCCGCCTAGAGTTCCCACAACAACGGGGCAATCGGGGAGGGGGCCACACCATGGCCAAGGGGGTGAAGGTCGCTGTCGTCAGCACGGTGTTCGCCGTGATGGTCGGCGGGGCCGGGTACGGGGCGTACAACTTCGTGTCGGCGTTGAGCGACGACGGGAGCGGCGGGGTCGGGGACGCCAAGCGGAGCGGGCCGCCCACCGCCGACGAGGTCGAGGAGGCCTCCAAGGACTTCTTCGCCGCCTGGGAGAAGGGCGACGCGGCGAGCGCGGCCGCGTTGACGAACAACGGCACGGCCGCCGAGGTGCTGCTGACGGCGTACGGGACGGACGCGCATATCGGCCAGGTGCACATCACGCCCGGCAAGGCGACCGGCGCGACCGTGCCGTACAGCGTGAAGGCGACGGTGTCGTACGACGGCAAGTCGAAGCCGCTGGCGTACACGAGCAAGCTGACCGTCGTGCGCGGGGTGACCACCGGCAAGGCGCTCGTCGACTGGCAGCCCTCCCTGGTGTACCCGAAGCTCCAGCGGGACGACCGGCTCGTCACCGGCGAGTCCGCGAACCCGTCCATCGAGGCGGTGGCCCGCGACGGCAAGGTGCTGACCAAGGAGAAGTACCCCTCGCTCGGCCCGGTCCTGGACGCCCTGCGCGAGAGGTACGGCAGCGAGGCCGGCGGCACCCCCGGCATCGAACTGGTCATCAAGCACCCGGACCAGAGCCCCGACACCTCACTGCTGACCCTCGCCGAGGGCCGGGCGGGGAAGCTGCAGACCACCATCAGCGCGAGCGCGCAGACGGCCGCGGAGAAGGCGGTCAAGCTGTACCGCCAGTCGTCGGTCGTCGCCGTCGAGCCCAGCACCGGCGAGGTGCTGGCCGTGGCCAACAACCGTACGGACGGCTTCAACGCGGCCTTCGAGGGCACCAAGGCCCCCGGCTCCACCATGAAGATCATCACCGCCGCGATGCTCATCGACAACGGCGTCACCACGATGAACGGCCCGGCGCCCTGTCCGCCGGAGGCCGTGTGGCAGGGGCAGACCTTCAAGAACCTCACCGGCATGCAGCCCAACGAGAACGCCACGCTCGCCAACAGCTTCATGCGGTCCTGCAACACCGCCTTCATCAAGCTGATCGACGAGAAGCCGCTCACCGACGACTCGCTGACGCTGGAGGCCCAGAACCGGTTCGGGATCGGCGACGACTGGAAGACCGGCATCGCCTCCTTCGACGGGAAGGTGCCCGCGGTCAGCGGTCCGGACCGCGCGGCGAACGCGATAGGCCAGGGCCAGGTCCAGATGAACCCGCTGAACATGGCCTCGGTGACGGCCACCGCGATCACCGGCGCCTTCCGCCAGCCCTACCTGGTCTCGCCGAAGCTCGACGACCGCGAACTGGCCACCGCCAAGGGGCTGCCGTACAACACCGCCTCCCAGCTGAAGCAGATGATGCGGCTCACCGCGACCCAGGGCACGGCGGCCAGGGCGATGGCGGGGCTCGGCGGGGACATCGGCGCCAAGACCGGTTCCGCGGAGGTCGACGGGCAGCAGGTGTCCAACAGCTGGTTCACCGGCTTCCGCAACGACATGGCCGCGGCGGCCATGACGGAGGAGGGCGGCCACGGCGGCGACGCGGCCGGCCCGATTGTCGCAGCTGTGCTACGAGCCGCCGGCTGACGTCACCCGCGCAGGACAGGGACTCTAGGCTGTGGCAGTCGTTGAGGTGCATGAGGGCAACGGGGACCCTGAGAAGCGCGGAGGAAGCGTACGTCGTGGGTAACAGAAGGCGCGTCGCCGAGCGACGGAAGACCAGGCCCGCCGTGGTCGGCGGGATGATCGCCGTGGTCGTCGCCGGCGCCGGCCTCGGCGGCTACGCGCTGTACGGCGCCGGGGCCGCGGCCGACGACCGGACGCAGAACACGTCCGTGTCCGCCGCGGACCACAAGCCGAAGGTCAAGACCGGCCCGCTGTCGGCGACCGAGGTCACCACCACCGCGACCACCTTCCTCACCTCCTGGCAGCAGGGCAGGGTGAGCGCGGCGGCCGCCGTGACGAGCGACGCCGAGGCCGCCACCGCCCTGCTCACCGGCTACACCAAGGACGCCCACCTCACCGGCGTCGCTCTCACCCCGGGCACCCGCGCCGGCGACAAGGTGCCCTTCTCCGTCAAGGCGACGGTGACGTACAAGGGCATCAGCAAGCCGCTGGCGTACGGCAGTTCACTCACCGTCGTCCGCGACACCGCCACCGGGAAGCCGCGGGTCGGCTGGACCGCCTCGGTCGTCCACCCCGACCTGAAGGACGGCGACACCCTCGTCACCGGCGAGTCCGGTACCCCGCCGATCAAGGCGGTCGACCGGGACGGCGGCGGGATCACCGAGGCGAAGTACCCGTCGCTGGGCACGGTCCTGGACGGCCTGCGCGAGAAGTACGGCAAGAAGGCCGGCGGCAAGGCGGGCATCGAGCTCAGGGTGGTCCGCGGGAAGGACTCCAAGTCCTCCGACAAGACCCTGGTGGAGCTCAGCAAGGGCACCCCGGGCACCGTGAAGACGACCCTGAACCCGACGCTCCAGGCGGCCGCCGAGGCGCAGGTCGCCAAGCAGGCGCGGTCCTCCGTCGTCGTCCTGCGTCCCTCGACCGGCGAGATCCTCGCGGTGGCGAACGCGAGCCACGGCTTCAACACCGCCTTCCAGGGTTCCCTCGCCCCGGGCTCCACGATGAAGGTCATCACCTCCTCGCTGCTGATCGAGAAGGACCTCGCCTCGCCGGACAAGGCGCACCCCTGCCCGAAGTACTTCACGTACGGCGGCTGGAAGTTCCAGAACGACGACAAGTTCGAGATCAAGGGCGGCACCTTCAAGGCGAGCTTCGCCCGCTCCTGCAACACCGCCTTCGTCAGCCAGGCGGGCAAGGTGGGCAACGACAGCCTGACCAAGCAGGCCCAGCAGGTCTTCGGCCTGTCCATGGACAACTGGGCGATCGGTGTCCCGTCCTTCGACGGCTCGGTGCCGGTGCAGAGCGCGGCCCAGAAGGCGGCCTCGCTCATCGGCCAGGGCGGGGTCCGGATGAACCCGCTGAACATGGCGTCGGTATCCGCGACCATCGAGTCGGGCACCTTCAGGCAGCCCTACCTGGTCTCCCCCTCGGTCGACCACCGCACGCTGGCCACCGCCTCGCGCACTATGTCCGCGGGCACGCTGGCGCAGCTGCGTGAGCTGATGGCGTACACGGCGGGCTACGGCACGGCGGCCGAGGCGATGTCCGGGGTGTACGGCAACGTCGGCGCGAAGACCGGCTCCGCGGAGGTCGACGGCCAGAAGAAGCCGAACGGCTGGTTCACCGCGTACCGGGGCGACCTCGCGGCGGCGGGCGTGGTCCAGGCGGGCGGCCACGGCGGCGACACGGCCGGGCCGATCGTGGCGACCCTGCTGAAGACGGGCGGCTGAAGCCCTCCGGCGGTCAGGGCCCTCCCGGTCAGCCCCGTACTACGGGTGCCGCGGCCGTATACGTCCGTCGCAGGAACCTGAGCAGGGCCTTCTGCTCGAACTGCACCACCGACACGCCCTGCGGTGAGTGGAACTCCACCACGGCCTGCACCCGGCCGCACGGCCACACCCGCACCTCGCCGGTGCCGACCGGAGCCCTGAGCCCCTGCTCGAGGAGTGCCCGCGAGAAGGTCCACTCGTGCGTGCCCGGCAGACCGATCCGTACCGAGCGGGGGTCGGTCTCCGGGTCGTAGCGCAGGACCACGGGGACCGCCTCGTCCTCGGCGATGTCCGCGTCCGAAACGATGTGGGCTCGCGCGTACTGTTCGACTACGGACATCGTGACGGCCCTCTCACGCTGCGTGACCTGTGCGGAAGCTGTGCGTCCACCCCTCTCCCAGAGTCGCACATTTCCCGCGTTCCGCCCCCTGGACCGAAAGCCCGTGAGTTGCTGTTCGCGACAAGGCCCTCTTGCAAAGGGTTCGCAACAAGCCACTATCATCGAACGGTGCATGTGCCTGACGGATTCATAGACGCCCCCATCTCGGCAGCGACCGGAGTCGTGGCCGCGGCCGCCGTCGCGGTGAGCCTGCGCGGCGCCCGCCGTGAACTGGACGAGCGCACCGCGCCCCTGGCGGGCCTGGTCGCGGCGTTCATCTTCGCCGTGCAGATGCTGAACTTCCCGGTCGCCGCGGGGACCAGCGGGCACCTCCTCGGCGGAGCCCTCGCCGCGATCCTCGTGGGCCCCTACACCGGGGTCCTCTGCGTCTCCGTGGTCCTGCTCATGCAGGGCATCCTCTTCGCGGACGGCGGCCTGACCGCGCTCGGCGTGAACATCACCGACATGGCCGTCGTCACGACGGTCGTGGCATACGCCGTCTTCCGCGGGCTGGTGAAGGTGCTGCCGCGCAGGCGCGGTTCGATCACCGTCGCCTCCTTCGTGGCCGCCGTGCTCTCGGTGCCCGCCGCGGCCGTCGCCTTCACCCTGATCTACGCGCTCGGCGGCACCACCGACGTCTCCATCGGCAAGGTCGCCACCGCGATGATCGGCGTCCACGTCCTCATCGGCATCGGCGAGGCGGCCATCACCGCGCTGACCGTCGGCGCCGTCGTCGCCGTACGCCCCGACCTGGTGTACGGCGCCCGCGGCCTCCAGCAGAAGCTGCAGCTGCGGGTGGACGGTGAGCTGGTCGACGTACCGGACACCGTGCCTGTTGCCGCCGCCCGTTCGCACCGCAAGGTGTGGATCACCGGCCTGGTCACCTCCCTGGTCCTCGCCGGATTCGTCAGCTTCTACGCCTCCGCCAACCCCGACGGGCTGGAGAAGGTCGCCGCCGACAAGGGCATCGACGCCAAGGCCGAGAAGCATGCCACGTCGGACTCGCCGCTCGCCGACTACGGCGTGAAGGACATCGAGGACGCCCGCCTGTCCGGGGGGCTGGCGGGCGTCATCGGCGTCGGCGTGACCGTCGTCGCGGGCAGCACGGTGTTCTGGGCGGTCCGCAGGCGCCGTACGGCCGACACCACGCCCGTCGGCAGGGGCGTCTGACATGGGTGCCGGACACGCGCACAGGCTCTACCGGCACGGGCACTCGCCGGTGCACGCCCTGCCGCCGCACACCAAGCTCGCGGCGGCCTTCGGCTTCGTGGTGGTCGTGGTCTCGACCCCGCGCGAGGCGATGTGGGCGTTCGGCCTGTACGCCGTCCTGCTGGGCGTCGTCGCGTACGCCGCGCGCGTGCCGGCCGGCTTCCTGCTGAAGCGGCTGCTGATCGAGGTGCCGTTCGTGGCGTTCGCGGTGCTGATGCCGTTCGTCGCGGAGGGCGAGCGGGTCGAGGTGCTCGGGGTCTCCCTGAGCGTGAGCGGCCTGTGGGGCGCCTGGAACGTGCTCGCCAAGGGCACGCTCGGCGTCGCCGCGTCGGTGCTCCTTGCGTCCACCACCGAACTGCGCTCGGTGCTGCTCGGACTGCAACGCCTCAGGCTCCCCCCGCTGCTGGTCCAGATCGCGTCCTTCATGATCCGCTACGGCGATGTCATCACCGACGAGATGCGGCGGATGCGGATCGCGCGGGAGTCGCGGGGGTTCGAGGCGAGCGGCGTCAAGCACTGGGGTGTCCTCGCGAAGTCGGCCGGCGCGCTGTTCATCCGCTCCTACGAGCGCGGCGAGCGCGTGCACCTGGCCATGGTGAGCCGGGGGTACGCCGGTTCGATGCCGGTCATCGACGAGGTGACCGCGTCCCGGGCGCAGTGGTCGTACGCCCTCGCGCTGCCCGTCGCCGCCCTTGTCGTCTGCGTGGTGGGATGGGCTCTGTGAGCGACCCTGTGAGCGACCTTGTGAGCACCGCGTCCCTGGAGGTCTCCGGCCTCGCCTTCGCCTACCCGGACGGGCACCAGGCCCTGTTCGGCGTGGACTTCTCGATCGCGCGCGGCGAGCGGGTCGCGCTGCTCGGCCCGAACGGCGCCGGCAAGACGACCCTGGTGCTGCACCTCAACGGCATCCTGAGCGGCGGGGTGGGCACGGTGAAGGTCGCCGGGCTGCCCGTGGGCAAGAAGCACATGGCGGAGATCCGGCGCCGGGTCGGGATCGTCTTCCAGGACCCCGACGACCAGCTCTTCATGCCGACCGTGCGCGAGGACGTGGCGTTCGGACCGGCGGCGGCCGGACTCAGGGGGCCCGAGCTGGAGGAGCGCGTGGACCGGGCGCTGGCCCAGGTCGGCATGGCGGAGTTCAAGGACCGGCCCCCGCACCACCTGTCCTTCGGTCAGCGGCGCCGGGTGGCGGTGGCGACCGTGCTCGCCATGGAGCCGGAGATCCTGGTCCTGGACGAGCCCTCCTCCAACCTCGACCCGGCCTCCCGCCGCGAACTGGCCGACATCCTGCGCTCGCTGGACGTGACGGTCCTGATGGTCACGCACGACCTGCCGTACGCGCTGGAGCTGTGTCCGCGCGCGCTGATCCTGAGCGAGGGCACCATCGCCGCGGACGGCAGGACCGCCGAACTCCTCGCCGACGACGAGCTGATGCGGGCCCACCGGCTGGAGTTGCCCTTCGGATTCGATCCGCGGTCCGTGACAATGGGCGCGTGACGAACCAAGAGGACGCCGGATCACTGCTGCTGGACGACCAGTTGTGCTTCGCGCTGTACGCCGCCCAGCGCGCGGTGACCGCCGCGTACCGGCCACTCCTCGACGAGCTCGGGCTCACCTATCCGCAGTACCTCGTGCTGCTGGTGCTGTGGGAGCGCGGCGAGACGACGGTGAAGGAACTGGCGACCGCCCTGCGCCTCGACTACGGCACGGTCTCGCCGTTGCTCAAGCGGCTGGAGAGCGCGGGATTCGTACGCCGGGAGCGCGCGGCGAGCGACGAGCGCTCGGTGCTGGTGGCGTGCACCGGGCGCGCGGAGGAACTCAGGGAGCGCGCGGCAGCCGTCCCCGACGCCCTCCTCTCCGCGACCGGGCTCGACCCAACCGAGGCCGCGAGACTGCGCGAGGACCTGTGGGGGCTCGCGGAAAGGGCGCACAAAGGTCCCGAGCGCCCCCGCTGACCTTCTGTTACCCGAGGTTGCCACCCCCTGGTGGCCAAGGCCGGACCTACCGGCCGGTACCTTGTGCACGATGTATTTGCGCGCACCTCTCCGGGGGGAGACCAGCCATGCTTGAGGAAACCGTCGTCGACACCCGGCCGACGAAGATCATGTATGTCGCCGAGGCGACCGCCCACGGCGGCCGGGACGGCTTTGTCACCAGCCAGGACGGCCAGATCGAGCTGAAGGTCGCGATGCCGCCGGCGCTCGGCGGGGACGGCAACGGCACCAACCCGGAGCAGCTGTTCGCCGCCGGGTACAGCGCCTGCTTCCACAACGCCCTGATCCTCGTCGGCAACCGCGAGGGCTACGACCTGACCGGTTCCACGGTCGCCGCGAAGGTCGGCATCGGCCCCAACCAGCACCGCGGCTACGGCCTCGCAGTCGCCCTGAGCGTCTCCCTCCCGATCCTCGACGCGGGCCTCGCGGCGAAGCTGGTGGACGCGGCCCACGAGGTGTGCCCGTACTCGAACGCGACCCGCGGGAACATCGACGTGACGATTCTGCTTGGCTGAGAGGGGCACCGGGCGGCAGCAGAGGGAGTGCGGGCGTGGACGTGAACGGCACAGTCGCCGAGGGCTTCGAGCCGGTCAGGGACGTGTTCGCGCGGAACTTCGAGGCGCTCGGGGACCGGGGCGCGGCGGTCGCCGTGTACCGGGACGGGCGCAAGGTCGTCGACCTGTGGGCCGGTATCCGGGACATCGACGGCACCGAGCCCTGGGAGCGCGGCACCGCGCAGGTCGTGCGCTCGGCGACCAAGGGCGTCGCCGCCGCCGTACCCCTGTTGCTGCATCAGCGCGGGGAGCTGGACCTGGACGCGCCGGTGGCGGAGTACTGGCCCGAGTTCAAGGCGCGCGGCAAGGAGCGGGTGCTGGTCCGGCAGGTGCTCGGCCACCGGGCGGGACTGCCGGTGATCGACCGGCCGCTCACCCCCGAGGAGGCCCTGGACCCGCTGAAGGGCCCTGCGGCGGTCGCCGCGCAGGCGCCCGTCTGGGAGCCCGGCACGGACCACGGGTACCACGCGCTGACGTACGGCTGGATGCTGGACGAGCTGGTGCGCCGGGTGACCGGGCTCGGCGCCGGCGAGTGGATCGCGCGGGAGATCGCCGGGCCGCTCGGGGCCGAGTTCTGGCTCGGGCTGCCGGCGCGGGAGGAAGCGGCCGGACGGGCGGGACGGGTCGGACGCATCGAGGCTCCCGAACCCACCGGCGCCCTGCGCGCCCGCCCCAAGCGGTCCGTCACCGAGGCCTACGAGGACCCCGGCTCCCTCACCCGTCGCGCCTTCGCCGCGATCACCCCCTTCCCCGACCAGAACGCACCGGAGTACCGGGCGAGCGCCCTGCCCGCCACCAACGGGATCGCGACGGCCGACGGGCTGGCGAGGATCTACGCGGCGCTGGTAGGCGAGGTCGACGGGGTGCGGCTCTTCGACCCGGCCACGGTCGAGCTCGCCCGCACCGAGGAGTCGGCGGGCCCGGACCGCGTGCTGGTCGTGAACACCCGGTTCGGCCTGGGCTACATGCTGCACGGCAGCGCCTCGCCGTTCCTCGGCGCGGGCTCCTTCGGACACCCAGGGCGTGGCGGCTCCCTCGGGTTCGCCGACCCGGAGACGGGCATCGCCTTCGGCTATGTCACCAACGGCTTCCGCAAGACGGTCACGGCGGACCCCCGGGCGCAGGCGCTGGTCAGGGCGGTGCGGGCGGCCCTGTGAGGGCTATACGTTGATCGAGTGGGACGTCCGCCCGGACGCCTCGTCGATCTCGTCGTGCGCCTTGGTCAGCAGCTGCATCGCGAGTTCGTTCAGCGCCCGCGCCCCGGCGACCTCCTCACCGACCCGCGGCTGATTCGAGTCGCTGCGGTGCCGGCTGGCGTGTCCGCGTGCCCGTATCTCGGTCCCGTCGGGCAGGCGGACCAGCGCGACCGCCTCCGTGTGCCGCTCGTCCTCCCGGAACTCCAGCTCGACGTGCCATCCCACAGTGGTGTGCGTCATGTCGGTCACCTCCGGAAACCTCTGCTTCCAGAGTGCGCCTCCGGCGGCCACCGCACACGTGGCCGCCGGAGGCACTGTCAGCCGTCAGCCGTCGGACTCCGGCGACGGGAGGTAGGCGCCGGGCACGTCGTTCGGGACGTAGACCTTCTTGTCGCCGGGGTACGGCTTGGTCCAGTCGTGCGTCTGGTACCAGGTGTACCGGTTCATCTGCTCGGCGTTCGCGTAGTCCGGCACCGCGTGCGCGCCGGTCAGCCGCTGGTGGGAGGCCCAGGTCTTCCACTGCGCGGCGAGTTCCTGCTTCGCCGCCGGTACCGCCGCGGAGGTCGGCGCGGGGGCCGCGTCGGCGTCCTGGGCGGCCGGGGCGTCCGCGCCGCAGGAGGGCGTGGGGCTCACGCCGAGGGTGAGCGAGGTGCGGTTGGGGACCGCGGTGAACGGGGTGGTGTCCGGCTTGCCCGTGAAGGCCCCGTACATCGGCGTGGCCGCGCTGTCCTTCTGGTTCATCGGGTGGATCCCGAGGATCTGCTCGACCGTGCGGATCATCGTGATCTGCGTGTAGTAGCGGCTGTCGACGGTGCCGTGCTGGGCGTAGGGGCTGATGACCTGGACCGGGGCGCGGTGGCCGTCGACGTGGTCCAGGCCGTTCTGGGAGTCGTCCTCGACGACGAAGATCGCCGAGTCCTTCCAGTACGCGCTGTGGGAGATCTCGTCGACCATCCGGCCGACCGCGAGGTCGTTGTCGGCGACCTCGGCGGACGCGTTGGCCGGGCCGCCGGTGTGGTCGTTGGAGAACCAGAACATGTTCAGGTTCGCCGGGCCGTTCTTCTCGAAGTCCTGCTGCCAGATCTGTTCCTTGTAGATGTCCGGGACGTCGAGGTCGAACATCGGGAAGCCCTGCACGGACACGTCGTTGAGCGAGGGGATCGCCGAGCCGGTCTTGATGGGGTACTGGGTCGGCGCCCCGGTCGCGGCCATGTTCTTGCTGTCGCAGTAAAGGTTCTGCCAGTTCGCGCCGGCCGGCTTGGACTCGGTCGACTGGAACTCGCCGAAGTCCTTGACCGACTTCCCGGCCGCTTGCGCGCCGGTCCAGATGAAGCCGGACTTCTGGTGGCCGAGGACGTCGTTCTCGGTGTCGTAACTGCGGGTGTACTCACCGGCGGAGGACTCGGTGTACTCCGGGTTGTCCGACTGCATCAGCCAGTTGTGGCCCTCGGCGGAGTTGGTGCCGATGTCGTAGAAGTTGTCGTAGAGGCCGAACTGCTGGGCCAGGGCGTGCTGGTTGGGGGTGACGTTCGCGCCGAAGGTGGTGAGCGCCGGGTCGCCGTCGCCCTGCGGGAGGTCGCCGTAGACCTGGTCGTAGGTGCGGTTCTCCTTGACGAGGAGGAAGACGTGCTTGATCGTCGAGGGGTCGCCGAGGCGTGCGGGGACCGGCACCGGCTTGGCGTGGCTCGTGCCCTTGGCCGTCGTGACGGAGCCGGGGGTCCAGCCGTTCTGCTGGAAGACCTTGACCGTCTGGGACCTGATGACGAGGTCGCTCGGCAGCGTGAACTCGGTGAGGCTGGACGTGGTGTCGTGGGTGCCGTGTCCGGAGGCGGCGGTGGGGCGGCGGGCGTCTATGCCGCGGGTGTTGGAGACGACGACCTTCCTGCCGACGGTGGTGACCTCGGCGGGGAAGTAGTCGGTGGGGAGCAGACCGACGTAACTCGCCGGTTCCTTCGGCGACCTGTACCGGTAGACGGCGACCGCGTTGGCGCGGCCCAGCGTCACCAGCAGATGGCCGTCGTCGGTGAGGGTGACCGCGTCGGGCTCGTAGCCGACCTTGGCCTCGGGCCACGGCTGGGTGGCGATGGTCTGGACGACCTTGTCCTCGCGGGTGTCGATGACCGACACGTTGTTGTCGGCGGTGTCGGTGACGAACACCGTGCCGTTCTTCGCGTACACGGCGGTCGGGTGCAGACCCACGTCGATGGTCCGGACGACCTGGCCCGCGCCGGTGTCGATGACGCTGACCGTGCCGGTGGTCGCGGCACCGGTGGCGGGGTCGGCGGGCACCTGGGTGCCGTAGGAGTTCATCGTCGTCTCGCCGGGCCTGGCCGGACGTCCGCCCTCGTTGCTGACGTACAACTTGCCGCCGACCAGCGCGAGTCCGCGCGGGGCGGTGCCGACGGCCCAGCTCTGCTGGATCGTCCCGGTGGTGGCGTCGAGGGCGACGACCCGGTTCTGCCCGTTGACCGCGGAGTACACGGTGGAGCCGTCCGCCGAGAACACCGCGGCGCCCACGAGCGCCTGCTGGGTGCCGACGGCCGGGACGGGGACGGCCGTCGGGGTGGAGAGGGTGCCGTCCGCGTTCACGGCGAACTTCGTGTAGCCGTTCGCCTGGCCGAGCCACAGCTGCTTGCCGTCGGGCGAGTAGGTGGGGCCCTCCTGGCCGACCGCGGCGCTGCTGATGCGCAGGTCGTCCGCGGCGTTGGCGCCGATCTTCTGCTTCACCTGCCCGGTCGCGAGGTCCAGGATCACCAGCGCGGCGTCACCGTCGGCGACCG
>NZ_JBHVYZ010000004.1:127416-188556 GCF_042880295.1 Streptomyces sp. NPDC058307 | reverse complement strand
ACCGTCGGCGACGAACCGCCCGTCCGATCCGACGTCCAGCTGATAGACAGCCGTCCCCGCCACCGGTACGCCGGGCAGGTGCCAGGTCACGACACACCGCCAGTCATTGCCCGCCCCCTGCTGAGCGGCCTGGCCGTCGCTCTTGGTGCACGCCGCCGAGGCTTTGAGCCGGTCCTCGGCGACGGCGGGGCGGTGGAGTCGTTCGGTCTGCAGGCGGTAGAGGTGGGCGAAGGCCGTGGCGAGGGAACGCTGGACCTTGGCCTGGGTGATGCCCGTCGAGTCGGTCGCGGTGGCGATCACCGCGACCGTGAGAGCGGTCAGCGCGGCCAGCGGCAGCACGCCCACGGTGAACGCGCGGCGCCCGCCACCGTCGTAGGCGGGGTTGGTGAAGTCCCGCCGCAGGAACAGCAGTTGGGCCAGTACGGTCGCGAGCACGGCCCATGCCAGGCTGACGGCGACGCCGATCAGGAGCGGGGCGAGCTGGGCCGGGGCGGTGAACAGGCCGTTCCAGGAGAGGAAGGCGTAACCGGGCAGGGCGAGGCGTACGGCGACGGGCAGCGGCAGCATCTGGGCGACCTGCATGCCGAGCGCGACCAGCGGGGGCAGCAGCAGCCCCGTCGGGGACCGTCCGAGGGCGACCGACCCGAGCAGGCCGATCGCGGCGAGGGCCAGGGTGGGGGCGAGGGCGGCGACCCAGGCGAGCAGGACCCTCACGGCGGCATCGGAAGGGGACAGCAGATGGCCGTCGAGGCCGACGAGCGGCTGGTTGCCGACGGAGGCGAGCCCGCCCACGGCGCTGGAGCAGGCCAGCCCGGCGACGAGCAGCAGGATGACGGTGAGGCTGGCCAGCACCTTCGCCGCGAAGATCCGCCGCGGTGAGCGGACCGCCACCAGCAGGTGCCGCCAGGTGCCGAGCCGGTCCTCGACGGCGAACACGTCACCGGCGACCACCGAGGTCAGCAGCGGAAGCGCCCAGGTGCCCGCGAAGCCGAGGATCACCAGCGGTCCGGCCCAGCCGGTGGCGTGCATCCAGCGGCCGAAGAGCGTGTCGGAGGGCAGCGTGCTCTGCTCGCTCACCCCGGCGACGAAGAGGCCAGGGGCGATCCAGCAGGCGAGGACGAGGAGCCGGATCCGCCACTGGGAGACGAGCTTGACGAGCTCGAAGCGGTAGCTGCGCGGGACGGAGACGGGGCGGGCAGGGGTGGGGGCTGCGGTGGCTGTCGTACTCATCCGCTGGTCTCCTGATCCTGGGTCAGGGCCAGGAACGCGGCCTCCAAGGGCGAGACCACGGGCGCGAGTTCGCGCACCGCGACGCCCGACGTCACGAGCCGCGCCACCAGGTCGTCGAGGGCGGGCACCTGCGCGCGGACGACGAGCAGTTCGGTGTCCTGCCGTGTCCCGCCGTCGTCGACGACCCGGATCCCGTCCGTGCCGTCGGCCAGCCGTCGCGCGGCCGGCGGGTCGGACGTCCGTACCCGGTAGTCGAGTTCACGGCTCTCGGCGGCCAGTTTGCCGAGCGGGCCCGAGAACACGACCCGTCCCGTGGCGAGGATGGTGACCTCGGAGCACATCGCCTCCAGGTCGTCCATACGGTGGCTGGAGACCACGACACTCGTGCCGTCCGCGGCGAGCCGGTTCAGCACCCCGTGCACATGCCGTTTCCCGGCCGGGTCAAGACCGTTGGAGGGCTCGTCGAGCACCAGCAGCCGCGGCCGGGTCAGCAACGCGGCGGCCAGCCCGAGCCGCTGGCGCATGCCGAGGGAGAAACCGCGGGCCTTGTCGTCGGCGACGTCGGTGAGCCCGACCTGGTCGAGCACGTCGTCGATGCCGGCGGTACGCGCGTCCAGGCCCCGCAGCCGGGCCAGTGCGGCGAGGTTCTGCCGGGCGGTGAGCGAGGGGTAGAGACCCGGTCCGTCCACGAATCCGGCGACTCCGTCGGGAGCGGCGAAGTCCCGCCCGACCGGCCCGCCCAGGATCTCCAGTCGCCCGCCGTCGGCGACGGCGAGGCCCAGCAGGAGCCCGAGCAGGGTCGTCTTGCCGGCGCCGTTCGGCCCGACCAGGCCGTGGATCCGGCCCCCCGTCACATCGAGGTCGACGCCGTCGAGCGCCACGACGTCACCGAAGCACTTGGTGATCCCGCGGGCCCGGACTGCGTGGAGTGCGTCCATGAGTCCCTTGCGTCCCTTCTTTCGCGGTCCGCAGGGACCTTAGGGACGGCACACGACCCGGACGCAGACGGTTGACTGAACTCCCAGGGAACGGACCGTCAAGGCATCGGCAAGGAGGCAAACGAATGGTCGACTCGGGGCGGGACTTGGGCAGCACTTGGGAGAAGCCCATTGATCACGCCCCGACACGTGCCTACCGGGCGAGGAACGGGCCCAGTACCGTGCCGACTTCGGTGGGCGCGTCCATCGGGATGAGGTGGGCGGCCGTGGCGAACTCGACCAGGGTGGCGCCGGGGATCTCCTTGGCGTAGCGGCGGGCGATGTCCTGG
This sequence comes from Streptomyces sp. NPDC058307, assembly GCF_042880295.1. Taxonomy (NCBI): domain Bacteria; kingdom Bacillati; phylum Actinomycetota; class Actinomycetes; order Kitasatosporales; family Streptomycetaceae; genus Streptomyces; species Streptomyces sp. NPDC058307. The sequence continues at coordinate 186,059 of NZ_JBHVYZ010000004.1, read as the reverse complement.
AAGTCGGCGACGTCGAGCTTGCCGACGCCCACCAGCGTGGGGACGGAGACAGCGGCGAGGTCGCCGGTTGCCGGCCCCTGGGAATGCTCGCCCACGAGGGCCTGGTTCACCAGCGATGTCCGCAGCGGGCCCCGGAGTCGGTCGGACAGTCCGTCGGCCACGTCGTCCCAGCTGCGAGAAGGCCCGCGCAGCCACATGTCCAGGTTGATGCGTACGGCGGCGTCCAGGTCGCCCGCGTCCAGGGCTGCCGTCTCGGCCTCGTCGTACGCGATCATGTCTGCGGACCAGTGGTACCGAGGCCATGGTGCGGCGAGCATCGCCAGGGAGTGCACCCGTTCCGGGTGGGTGAGCGTGAAGTCCACGGCCACGCGGCCGCCCCAGGACGCGCCCACGAGCCGGACACGTTCGTGACCGAGGTGGTCCAGGAGACGGCGCAGGTCGTCGGTCTCGCGGAACGGCCCGGTCGGGAGCGCGGACTCGCCGAAGCCACGCAAGTCGTACCGGATCACGGTGTGCCGTTCCGCGAGAGCGGGCACGACCGCGTCCCACATGTGGTGATCGGCGACACCGGCGTGCACGAGCACGAGGGGCGGGCCGTCACCGGCTATGTCGTAAGAAAGGTGTCCCAGGTCATCGTTGAACATGTACATGCACGGATGATCGCAGGGCGGCAGCGCATGGGCCAACTGGGGCGCGGATGAGGCCCGATCTGTGGGATCGGCCCTTGCAGGAGTGCTTGGTCCTCACCTGGGCCACCCGAGGATCACGACTCAACGCGCGCCTAACCGGCGTGCAGCATCAGCCCGATGCCCGCGACCAGCAGCCCCGCCGCGAGGATCCTCGGCGCCCCGAACCGTTCCTTGAAGAACAGGGCGCCTATGGCCGCGCCGACGATGATCGAGGACTCCCGCAGGGCCGCGACCGGAGCCAACTCCGCCCTGGTCTGGGCCCACAGGACGAGCCCGTACGCGGTCACGGACAGGGCGGCGCCGACGAGCCCGACCCAGGCGAACGGCTTCAGTACGGCGACGAATCGGCCCCGCCACCGCGTGAGGGCGTACGCCGGGATCACGATCCCCTGCACCGCCATCAGCCAGGCGATGTACCCGAGCGAGGAACCGGAGGCGCGCACGCCGAGCCCGTCGACGACGGTGTACGCGGCGATGGTCAGACCCGTCCCCAACGCGGCACCGATCGCGGACCAGTTGGGCCGACGGCCGCGCAGCCCCCACAGTGCGACGCCGGTGAGTCCCGCGCAGGACAGGGCGATTCCCGCGGCGGCCCACCCGTCCGGCACCTCGTGCGCGAAGAGGGCGGCGAGCACGGTCACCACCAGGGGCGCGGTGCCGCGCGCGATCGGATAGGCCTGCCCGAAGTCCCCGAGCCGGAAGGACTTCATCAACAGGGCGTAGTACGCAATGTGGATGCAGGCCGAGGCGAGCAGATACGGCCACGCGCCCACCGCCGGGACCGCCGCGAACGGGATGATCGCCAGCCCGATGAGCATCCCGCCGCCCGAGATCAGCGTGAACCCGACCAGTTTGTCGGTGATCCGGTGCGCGATGGCGTTCCAGCAGGCGTGTGTGACGGCGGCGAGAAGGACGGCAGCGGTGACGAGGGGCGTCACGCGATGCGCTCGCGCACGTCCACCAGCGTCGCTCCGGCGTAGGCGACCAGGTCCTTGGGCGTGATGGGGAACACGGCGTACGGAGTGCCGGCGGCGGCCCAGACGAGGTCATGCGCGAACAGCGAACGATCGGCCAGCACCCGGGTCTTCGTACGGTGCCCGAAGGGCGGCACGCCCCCGATGGCGTAGCCGGTCGCCTCCCGTACGACCTCGGCCTTGGCCCGGGTGACCTTGGCGGCGCCGAGCTCCTCCCGGACCCGCTCGAGGTCGACCCGGGACGCCCCGTCCATCAGCACCAGCACGGGCACCCCGTCCGCCACGAAGATCAGCGACTTGCAGATCTGACTCAGCTCGCACCCGATGGCCGCGGCTGCCTCGGCGGCGGTACGGGTGGCGTCCGGGAAACGGCGGACCTGCGCGGTGAGCCCGTCGAGCCCCAACTCACGCAGGGCCTCGGCGAAACGGGGGTGGGCGGCCCCGGAGCCGTCGGTGTCGGTGGTCGTCATGCAGAGCACGCTAGCGGTGGGTGTACGGGGCATGCGACCGGATTGGGCGGTGTGTACGGCGGGGAACGCGCCATCCACCAGCAACGGAACGGCCGTTGAGGCGTCCGCTTCGGTCGCGATCAGGACGTCCTCGACGAAGCGAGAGGTGTCCCCCACGAGGTCCTGCAACGCGGCGACACCGACACCGGCTCCGGCTCCGGCTCCGGCTCCGGCTCCGGCTCCGGACAGATCCTCCGGCGCGGGCCAGGCCGTCACCGTCAGCGCTCGACCTTTGTATGAAGCAGATCAAAGGGAGGTGTGCCATGTCCGCGACGCAGATCGACATAGACGACGAAGCGCTCGCCGAAGCCATGCGGCTCTCCGGCGCCAAGACCAAGAAGGAGATGGTCAACCTGGCGTTGCGCGAGTACGCCGAGCGCCGCAGACGCACCGAGGCCCGGCTGCGCCATCTGGAGCGGGCCCAACTGTGGGACGAGGACGGGTTCTGGCAGCGCCATACCGCGGAGAAGGGCGCCGCCCGGCCGTGATCCGCTACCTCGCCGACTCGACCGCCGTCTGGCGACTCCAGCGCGACCGGAAGCTCAACGACGCCTGGTCCCATGAGCTGGACGACGGGGCGATCGGATCATGCGCCGCGCAGCGCGCGGAGTTCCTTCAGTCCGCGCGGAATCTCGATGAGTACGACCACATGACGGAGATGTTCGCCGACCTGTACCCGGACCTCGCCGTTCCGAAGGGCGTCTGGCGCTGGCTCAAGTCCAGCCAGCACAGGCTGGCCCAACGGGGACAGCACCAGAGGCTCTCCACGGTTGACTGGGTGGTCTGCGCCACCGCCGCCCACCACGGCGTGATCGTGCTGCACGATGACCACGACTTCCGCGCAGCCGCACGCATCCTCCCGGACGTGAGCGAGCGCAGCGTTTTCATGACGCCGGTCTGAGTCGTTCCGCCGCCCTCGCCGCCTCCCATCGTGCAGGATGCTGCGATGCCCTCTCTGCCCGCCCCCTCTCCCGCCGTACGCCCCTACCGTCCCCAGGACCGCGACGCCACCGAGGACATCTGCGTCCGCACCGCCCACGTGGGCCGGGACAGCCGGCCGCACTACAAGGACCCCGGCATCTTCCCGGCCGCCTTCGCGACGCCGTACGTCCACCTCGAACCGGAGCTGGCCTTCGTGCTGGACGACGGGGAGGGACAGGCGGTCGGGTACATCGTCGGAACCGCCGACACGCCCCGGTTCGTCGAGGACTACCGGGCGAAATGGCTGCCCCTGGTGGCCGACCGCTATCCGGAACCCCGCCACGAGCCGCGCTCCCCCGACGAGGAGATCGTCGCGCTCCTGCACCGCCCCGAGCGGATGCTCGTGCCCGAAGTCGCCGCCTACCCCGCCCACTTGCACATCGACCTGCTCCCCGAATGGCAGGGGCGCGGATTCGGGCGCGCGCTCATGAAGAGCTTCCTGCACGCGCTGCGCGAGCGGGGCGTGGCCGCCGTACATCTGTCGATGGTGTCCGCCAACACGCCCGCGCGTGCCTTCTACGACCGTCTCGGGTTCCACGAGATCGCCGTACCGGATCCCGGGCCCGTCACCTTTCTCGGCCGGTCCACGGCAGAAGAGGGCGGGTGAGGACACCCCGCCCCGTGGAGCCCCGGGGCCGCGGTCAGTCGGTCGGAACGCCGAGGGCGGGGAGGACCACGGCGTCGATGTACGAGAGGAGGAAGGCCTGCGTCGGCGGCAGCTCGTCGATCATCGTGCGGGCCGCGAACCCGCCGATCATCATGTGGATCATGAACTCGATCGCCGGGTTGTCGGGGCGCACCTCGCCCCGGTCGATGGCCCGCTGCACCACTCGGCGGAACTGCGCCATCTCGGGTTCGATGAGGTGCGCGCGGAACGCGGTCAGCAGATCCGGGTTGCCGTGGACCGCCATGGCCAGACCCCGCATGAGCGCGGAGTTCTGCTCCATCGTGCAGTCGTCCGAGCGCATGGTGAGCGCGTGCAGGTCGCCCTTGAGCGATCCGGTGTCGATCTCGTCGAGTCCGATACCGCCCGGCTTGGTGTGCCGCACCGCCTTCGCCACCAGTTCGGCCTTGCCGCCCCACTGACGGTAGAGCGTGGCCTTGCTGGACCGGGTGCGGGCGGCGACGGCGTCCATGGTGAGGGCGTCATAGCCGACCTCACGGAGCAGTTCGACCACGGCCTCGTACAGCTCGGCCTCGCGCTCGGGGGTGATACGGCTGCGACGCGTGGTCGAGACCTCGGTCATGCCACTCACCCTTTCCGCTCCGGGACGTCGAACGACACTGTTTCGTACGACACGAATGTAGCGCACACCCCAACGAAACGAAACGGTTTCGTTCGTGTTATGGGTCACCCAGGCCGGACTACGGATCCCAGCTGGCCGATTTTTCATAAGTTGCTCCGGTCCATCCCCCGGAAAAGCATGGGGAGGTGAGCTATCTGCGCCTTCCGCATCTCAGCGGCGACCTCCTGTGCTTCGTGGCCGAGGACGACCTCTGGCTGGCCCCCCTCGACGGCCCGGGCCGCGCCTGGCGCCTGACCGTCGACCGCACCAAGATCGGCCACCCGCGCTTCTCGCCCGACGGCCGCCACATCGCGTATACAAGCTGGCGCAGTCTCGTGCCGGAGATCCACCTCGCGGACGTGGACGGCGGACCGGCCCGCCGGCTCACCTACTGGGGCAGCGCCGACACCCAGGTCACCGGCTGGACGCCGGCCGAGGGAGACCAAGGCGGCACGTCCGAAGGGGGCCAAGGCGGCACGTCCGAAGGGGGCCAAGGGGGCACCATCCTCGCCGTCGCCTCCCACGGCGAGCCCTTCTCCTACTTCACCTGGGCGTACAAGGTCCCCACCGACGGCTCCCCCGGCCACAAGCTCCCCTGGGGCCCGGTCTCCGACATCCAGGTGGCCGACCGCAAGACGCTCCTGCTCACCGGCACCCCGCCGCACGAACCGGCCGCCTGGAAGCGCTACCGGGGCGGCGCCACCGGCCGCCTCTGGCTGCACGGCGAACGCCTGCTGCCCGACCTCGGCGGCCACCTCCACTCCCCCATGTTCGTCGGCGACCGGATCGCCTTCCTCTCCGACCACGAGGGCGTCGGCAACCTCTACTCCTGCGCCCACGACGGCTCCGACCTGCGCCGGCACACCGACCACGACGCCTTCTACGCCCGGCACGCCGCCAGCGACGGCACCAGGGTGGTGTACCAGTGCGGGGGCGACCTGTGGATCGTCGACGACCTCTCGGCCGAGGCGCGCAGGCTCGACGTACGGCTGAGCGGGCCGCGCGCGGGACGCCGTACGTACCAGGTGCCCGCCGCCCAGCACGTGGACGGCATCTCGGTCGACGCGACGGGCCGCGCGAGCGCCGTCGTCGTCCGCGGCAGCCTGTACTGGCTGACCCACCGCGACGGCCCCGCCCGCACCCTCACCGACACACCGGGGGTGCGGGTCCGGCTCCCGGAGATGCTCGGTTCCGCCGGCCAGGTCGCGTACGTGACGGACGCGGAGGGCGAGGACGCGGTCGAGATCGCGTATCTGCCCCGGGCGACGGGGGACCGCGAACCCCGCAGGCTCGCCTCGGGGGAGCTGGGGCGCGTCCTGGAGCTGGTCTCCGACCCGCAGGGCGAGCGCCTGGCCATCGCCTCGCACGACGGCCGCCTGCTCCTTCTCGACGCTACGGAGGACTCCGACGAGGAGGTCACCGAGCTCGTCCGCTCGGTCAACGGCCCGGTGCGAGACCTCGCCTTCTCCCCCGACGGCACCTGGCTGACGTGGTCGCACCCGGGCATCGGACGGTCCCTGCGCCAGATCAAGATGGCCCGTATTTCCCCGAGGGGAGGGGAGGATCGCCTGATTCTCGACGTCACCAACGGCCGCTTCGAGGACGAGAACCCCGTCTTCACCCGCGACGGCCGCTACCTCGCCTTCCTCTCCTGGCGGGGCTTCGACCCGGTGTACGACGTCCACACCGGCGACCTGTCCTTCCCGCTCGGCTGCCGCCCCTACCTGGTCCCGCTGTCCTCGGCCACCCCCTCCCCCTTCGCCCTGAACCCGGAGGGCCGCCCGGCCGCCGGCGGCCTGGACCCGGTCGAGGACGAGAGCGGTGAGGGTGGGGCGGTCACCGTCGAACTCGAAGGGCTGGAGAGCCGGGTGACCCCCTTCCCGGTCCCCGCCTCCAAGTACTCGGCGCTGTACCCGGTCGCGGGCGGCGGCCTGGTCTGGCTGCGCTGGCCCATCTCGGGAGCGCTCGGCGAGACCTTCGTCAACCCGGACGACACCTCCGAGCGCCCGACCCTCGAACACTTCGCCGTCGGCAAGGCGAAGAAGACCGAACTGGTCGAGCACCTGGACTGGTTCGCGGTCAGCGGCGACGGCTCCCGGCTGGTCGTGGTGGACGAGGGCGAGCTGCGCGCCACGCCCGCCACCGAGTCCGGCGACAGCGACTCGACCGTCTGGATCGACCTGCGCCGCATCCTGCACGAGGTCGACCCGGCCGCCGAGTGGCGCCAGTCGTACGAGGAGGCGGGCCGCCTGATCCGGGCCCACTTCTGGGACCCGGGAATGTGCGGCATCGACTGGGACGCGGTGCTCGACCAGTACCGCCCGCTGCTCGAACGCATCGCCTCCCCCGACGAGTTCGCCGACCTCCTGCGCGAGGTCCTCGGCGAACTGGGCACCTCCCACGCCTACGTCACCGCCGCCCGCCGCAACGAGGGCCCCGCGCAATACCAGCGCCGCCAGGGCCTGCTGGGCGCCAACTTCGTCCTCCGGGACGGGGGTTGGAGGGTCCGGCGGATCCTGCCCGGCGACTCCTCGGACTCCAGGGCCCGCTCCCCGCTGGCCGGCACGGGCATCCGCGAGGGCGCGGTCCTCACCCACGTGGACGGCCGCCCAGTCGACCCGGTCACGGGCCCCTATCCGCTGCTCGCCGCGGCGGGCGGTACGACGGTGGAGCTGACGTTCACCCCGGCTGAGGGCGAGGGCGGGGCCCGCCGGGTGGCGGTGGTCCCGCTCCTCGACGAACGCCCGCTGCGCTACCAGGACTGGGTGGCCAAACGCCGGGCTGTCGTACGGGAGTTGAGCGGCGGCCGCTGCGGCTATCTGCACATCCCCGACATGGGCGGCTCGGGCTGGGCCCAGTTCAACCGGGACCTGCGCATGGAGGTCTCCCGGCCCGCCCTGATCGTCGACGTGCGCGGCAACGCGGGCGGCCACATCAGCGAGCTGGTGGTGGAGAAACTGAGCCGAACGATCCTCGGCTGGGACCTGACGAGAAACGCCCAGCCGGTGTCGTACGCCTCGAACGCCCCGCGCGGCCCGGTCGTCGCCCTGGCCGACGAGGCGACCTCCTCGGACGGCGACATGATCACGGCGGCCTTCAAACTCCTCGGTCTGGGCCCGGTGGTGGGCCAGCGCACCTGGGGCGGAGTGGTCGGCATGACCGGCCGTCACCAGCTCGGCGACGGCACGGTGATCACGGTCCCGATGAACGCGGCGTGGTTCGACGCGTACGGCTGGTCGATCGAGAACCGGGGCGTCACCCCGGACCTGGAGATCCAGCGCACCCCTCTGGACTGGGCGGAGGGCCGCCACGCCCAACTGGACGACGCGGTGACGCTGGCGCTGAGCCTGCTGGAGACGAACCCCCCGGCGACGCCGCCGGATTACCGTGACGTGCCGGACCGTGCACGTCCAAAGCTGCCGCCCAGGTGAGTCCCTTCAGGGGCGCGGGGCAGTGACATCAGCGGCTCCGCCGCGGGGCGCGAGAAGCCCCACCGGCCCGCAGCCAACAACGCACCCCGAAAACACAGGGTGCCCTCCCAGAAAAGAGAGGGCACCCCGCGCGTCAAGCAGCGACTACCTACATGTCGTAGTCGTGGTCGAGCCGCTCCCGCTCCTCGCGCTGGAGCCGCTCGCTCTCCTCGTCCCGCATGCCGTCACGCTCACGCTCACGCTCGCGGTCCGGGCCCTGGCCCTGGCCCGGGCGACCGCGCTGCGCCTGCTCCCGGCCCTCCTGGGCCTTCTGCTTGGCCTGCTGCTTCCACTGCTCGGACTTCTCCTGGAACTGGTCCTTCATACCCATGTGGGTTCACTCCCGTGGGGGTGAGGGGGAAAGGCCCCTGGCCGGGGCCTCGACCAGATTCACACGCCCGGACAAAGAACGCATTTCGATCAGTTACGGTGCGTAGCGCGGGCCTCCTCGTCCGCCGCCCCACCAGCCCCGACGAGCCCCACCCTCATCCCCTCCAGCCGCTGTCCGAACCGCCGCATCTCCCGCTGCCCGACGGTCCCGATGAGCCCCGGCAGATACCCGCGCATCCCCTGCATCCCGCGCAGCCACCCCTGCCCGTACACATGGCTCGACCGCCGCTCGATCCCGGCCACGATCCGCTCGACGGCCGGCCCCAGCGGATACGTCTTGTTGGCCGGCCACGGCAGTCGCTGCCTGAGCTCCCGCATGACGTCGTCCTGGTCGGCCCCGCGCACCATGTCCGTGTCGGTCCACGACAGATAACCGACCCCGACCCGCACGCCCTTGTGGCCGACCTCGGCCCGCAGGCTGTGCGCGAACGCCTCCACACCGGACTTGGACGCGCAGTACGCGGTCATCATCGGCGACGGGGTGATCGCGGCGAGGGAGGCGATCTGCAGCAGATACCCGCGGCTCTCCATCAGCACCGGAAGGAACGCCCGGGCGGTGACGGCCGATCCGATGAGGTTGACCTCGATCACCCGCCGCCACGCCTCGGGATCGGAGTCGACGAAGGGCCCGCCGGTCGCGACCCCCGCGTTGGCGACCACGATGTCGACCTTCCCGAACCGCGCCTTGACCTCCTGCGCGACCCGGGCCATCGCCGCGTGGTCGGTGACGTCGGCGTACCAGTGGTCGCTGTCGCCGTGCAGCCGCTCGGAGAGCTGCTTGAGCGCGTCCGGTTCGAGGCCGACCAGCGCGACCTTCGCCCCGCGCGCCGACAGCTTGCGGGCGAGCAGCTCGCCCACGCCCCGCGCGGCCCCCGTGACGACCGCGACCTGTCCTTCGAGTCCGACCCTGCTCATGCGCCCTCCTTGACCTGGACGTACGTGGTGACGAGTGCCCGGATCCGCGCGCTGACCGGTTCCGGCGCCTCGATGGGTGTCATGTGGCCGACGCCGGGCAGTTCGGTCACCCCGAGGCAGTTCGGCAGCGCGGCGGCCAACTGGTGGGCGTGCACGGGCGGGGTGAGCCGGTCGGCCGTACCGACGAAGACGGCCGTCGGCACGGTGAGCTGCCGTACGCCGTGATCCAGATCGAGCAGGTCGAGGACCTGCGACCAGGCGTGGCGCACCTTGCGCGGGCACGCGTGCACGATCCGCGCGCACGCCTCCACCATGTGCGGGGCCGAACCGGCACCCATCGTCCCGTACTTGAGGATCCGCAGGGCCAGCGGCGTGACGGGCCCGAGCGGCGCCCGCGCCCCGAGGACGCGCCGGGTCAGCCAGGTGCGCAGCCGCCCGGCCCCGATCGGTACGAGGGTCGACTCGGCGACCAGCCGCGACGAACCGGTGCTGCACAGCAGGACGGCTGCCGCGTGGTCCCGGAACGCGGGGCGCTCCGCCGCCGCCATCACCGTCATCCCGCCCATGGAATGACCGACGATCACCGCCTTCTCCCCTGCCCCGAGGGTCGCCTCCAGCACGGCTTCGAGGTCGTCGGCGAGCCCGTCCGCACTGCAGGCCGGGCTCACCGGACTGCGTCCGTGACCGCGCTGGTCGTACGCGATGACCCGGTGGTCCACGGCGAGTTCGCGGAGCTGGGCGGCCCAGAAGGCGGTGGAGCAGGTCCAGCCGTGGGCGAGGACGACGGGGGGCGCGCCGTCGGGGCCGTGCACCTCCACGTGCAGGCGAGCGCCGTCGGCGGAGCAGGCGGTGAGTTCGCGCGCCGGGGCGGGCGGGGCGTACGGCCCGGAGACCACGTGCGTCGGACGGCTCATACGGCGGTCACCTCCGCGTGCGCCGGTACCCGCAGCACCTCGTACTCGGCGAGGTCCACCCGCCGGGTCGCCCGCCGGAACTCGGTCGTCGTACCGGGCCAGATCGTAGTGTTGCGGCCGTTCGCGTCCAGGTACCAGCTGGTGCAGCCGCCGGTGCTCCACACCGTGCGCTTCATCCGCTCCTGCACCCGGTCGTTCCAGTCCCGTACGGCGGTGGGGCGGGCGTCGAGGGCGACGCGGCCGCCGAGGACGTCGAGCTGGCGCACGAAGTCGGCCAGGTAGTTCAGCTGGGACTCGATCATGAGGATCATCGAGGAGTTCCCGAGGCCGGTGTTGGGCCCGATGATCGTCATCCAGTTGGGGAACCCGGCGGCGGAGGCACCCCGCAGCGCCTCCATCCCGCCCTTCCACGCCTCGGCGAGCGTGCGCCCGTCCGCGCCGACGACCCGGTCGGCGATCGGCATGTCGGTGACGTGGAAGCCCGTGCCGAAGACGATCGCGTCGACCTCGGCCTCGGTGCCGTCGGCGGCGACGAGTGCCGACCCCTCGACGCGGCTGAGCCCGCTCGCGACCACGTCCACGTTGGGCCGGGCGAGCGCCGGGTAGTAGGTGCTGCTCAGCAGGATCCGCTTGCAGCCGATGCGGTAGTCGGGGGTGAGCTTGGCGCGCAGCGCCGGGTCCTTGACGGCACGGGCCATGTTCCGCTTGGCCAGCTGCTCCACGGCACCGAGCTCACCCGGGCGCTTGGTGAACGCCTGGACCTGCAACTCCCTGATCCCCCACTGCAGTCCGCGCCGGACCTGGGTGGTGAAGGGCAGCAGCCGGTGCAGCCGGCGCTCGGCCCCGGTGATCGCCCGGTCCACGCGGGGCAGCACCCAGGGCGGGGTGCGCTGGAACAGCGTGACCTTCTCGGCGAGCGGCTGGATGGCCGGGACGATCTGGATGGCCGAGGCACCCGTCCCCACCATGGCGACCCGCTTGCCGCTCAGGTCGTAGTCGTGGTCCCAGCGGGCGGAGTGGAAGACCTTGCCGGGGAAGGAGTCCAGCCCCGGGATGTCGGGGATCTTGGGATCGGAGAGCGGCCCGGTGGCGGAGACGACGAGGTCGGCCGACAGCCGGCCACTGGTTGTCTCGATGTCCCACCGCAGCTTCTCGCCGTCCCAGGTCATCCGCTTCACCTCGGAGTTGAGGCGCAGGTGCGGGCGGAGCCGGAAGACGTCCGTCACATGCTCGAGGTAGGCGCGGATGTGCTCCTGCCCGGAGAAGGTGCGCGGCCAGTCGGGATGCGGCGCGAAGGAGAACGAGTACAGATGGGACGGCACATCACAGGCACACCCCGGATAACTGTTGTCCCGCCACGTGCCGCCCACACTGCCGGCCCGCTCCAGCACGACGAAGTCGGTGACACCCTCCCGCCGCAGCCGTACGGCGGCCCCCAGTCCTGCGAACCCGGATCCGACCACCGCCACCCGCACATGTTCCCGTTCGGCCATGCCGATGCCTTCCCTGCGCGACTCTGCCAGTGAACACTGGCGCAATGGGAGGGTAGAGCAGCTCCGTACCGATGGGTAGGGGGCGCGGAAAGGAAAGTTACCGGGGGTACGACATAGGCTGCGGCCGTGACGGAGAAGCGCGAATACCGCATGGAGGAGCTGGCCCGCCTGGCCGGCATCACAGTGCGCACCCTGCGCTTCTACCGCGAACGCAAACTCATACCGCCCCCTCGCCGCGAGGGCCGCATCGCCTGGTACGACGACCACCACCTGGCCCGGCTGCGCACGATCGCGGCCCTCCTGGAGCGCGGCCACACCCTCACCGGCATCGCGGAACTCGCCGAGGCCCTGGACCACGGCCGTGACGTGGCCGACGTCCTGGGTGTCGCGCCGACGGAGGAGGAGCCGGTCCGCCTCACCCCCGAGGAACTCGCCGCCCGCTTCGAGGGCGAGGTCACCGCGGAGAACCTCGCGGCCGCCCTCGACCTCGGCTACCTCGGCACCGACGGCGACGAGATCGTCCACATCAGCCGCCGCCTCCTGGACGTCTCCTCCGCCCTGGTCCGCGAGGGCATCCCCCTCGCCGAGGTCCTGGCGGCCGGCCGACACGTCCGCGAACACGCCGACGCCCTGGCGGAGATGTTCGCCGAACTCGTCCTCCGCCACGCCGGCGAGGACGACCTCCACCGCCTGCGCCCCCTGGCCCGGAGCGTGGTGGAGGCGGAACTGTCCCTGGCGCTGGACCGGCGGTTGCGGAAGCGGGACTGAAGGTGGACTAGAGCTCGTAGACGACGGTCACGGGCGCGTGGTCCGACCAGCGCTCGGCGTGCGTGGCGGCGCGCTCGACGTACCCTTTGACCGCCTTGGCCGCGAGCCCCGGCGTGGAGACGTGGAGGTCGATCCGCCATCCTGAATCATTGTCGAAGGCCCGCCCCCGGTACGACCACCACGAGTACGGCCCCTCGACGTCCGGGTGCAGTGCGCGCACGACGTCGACGTAACCGCCGTCGGTCTCGTCGAACACGCGGCTGAGCCACGCGCGCTCCTCCGGCAGGAACCCGGAACTCTTCTGGTTGGCGCGCCAGTTCTTCAGGTCGGCCTGCTGGTGGGCGATGTTCCAGTCGCCGCAGACGACGACTTCGCGGCCGTCGGCGGCGGAGCGTGCCCGCAGGTCCTTCAGGTGGGCGAGAAACTCGTCCATGAAGCGGACCTTCTCGTCCTGCCGCTCGGTGCCGACCTCGCCGGAGGGCAGGTAGAGGGAGGCGACGGTGACGCCGGGCAGGTCCGCCTCGACGTAGCGCCCGCTGGTGTCGAACTCGGCCGACCCGAAGCCGACCTGGACCCGGTCGGGCTCACGTCGGCTGTAGAGGGAGACACCGGCGCGCCCCTTGGCGGCGGCGGGCGCGTGCACGACATGCCAGCCCTCCGGTGCACGGACGCTGTCGGGCAGTTGCTGCGGCTCGGCGCGCACCTCCTGCAGACAGAGCACATCGGCGGAGGTCTCCGCGAGCCACTCCACGAAGCCCTTCTTCGCGGCGGCGCGCAGCCCGTTCACATTGGCGGAGGTCACAGTGAGCACCCGGGAACGATACCGGCACACTGGAGGGCATGATGATCCGCCGTGTCCCCTTCGACCACCCCGACGCCGTCAAGCTCAACGACCAGGTCCAGGCCGAGTACCACGTCCGCTACGGCGACGGCGGCGACGCCACCGAGCTGGCCCCGACGGACTTCGAGCCGCCGAACGGCGTGTACCTGATCGCGTACGACGAGAACGACAGCCCCGTCGCCACGGGCGGCTGGCGTTCCCGGGACGCCAACGGCGAGGGCAACCTGGACGGCGACGCCGAGCTCAAGCGCATGTACGTGATCGAGCAGATGCGCGGCCGCGGTCTCGCCCGCCGTCTCCTGACGGCCCTGGAGGAGGACGCCCGCGCGGCGGGCCGGCTGCGCATGGTCCTGGAGACCGGCACCAAGCAGCCGGAGGCGGTCGCCCTGTACACCTCCAGCGGCTACGAACCCTGCGTCAAGTTCGGCTACTACCGCCACCACGAGGAGAGCCGCTGCTTCGCGAAGCCCCTGTGAGACCACCCCACACATGACAGAAGACCCGCCCCTGAATCAGGAGCGGGTCTTCATGATGCGTGGACCTGAGGGGATTCGAACCCCTGGCCCCCTCGATGCGAACGAGGTGCGCTACCGGACTGCGCCACAGGCCCTTGCAACGAGTGAAACTCTAGCATCCCCGTCCGGATGCTTGGAAATCCGTTCCCGGCTGGTCAGGGCCCGCTGATCCCGGCCCCGTCCCTCACTCGTTGGCCGCGCGCGGCCGCTCGCCTTCCTCGTACTGGTCGAAGAGCGGCGTACGGCCGCGCTCGCGTGCCCGGCGGGCGGAGGCGGCGCGGCGGGCGTCGGTGCGGCCGTCCGCCCCGGGCTTGTCGTCCGCGTCGTCGGACCCGTCCTCCGATCCCCCGTCGTCCTCGACGTGCGCCGCCTCCTGGCCGGAGTGCTCGGGGGCCACGGTGCTGGACCGGGCCGAACTCCACGCGTCCGGCGCCCCGAGGTCCACGTCCGAGGTGGCCCGCGGAGCGACCGGCGCGGTCACGTACGTCGGCAGCGGCACCGGTACCGGGTCCCAGCTGTCCCCGTGTCCCGGCCTGCGCTGCCGCTCGCGCTGCTGGTCGACCCACTCTGCGTGGTCGGTCTGCTCGACGAGGGCGCGCCGGTCGGCGGCGAGCGCGGAGAGCCCGGGATCGGTCTGCGCTCCTGGTCCCTCGTCCGATTCGTCGGCGTCCGCGCCGGTGCTCACAGCCGCGCGCCGGCGCGGCTGACGGGCCCGCTCCCGCAGGTGCTGGGCGGCGATCTCGGCCCGGCGCCGGTCCATCTGGTAGGCGAAGCGTCGGCGTTCCTGGGAGCGCAGGTAGGCGATGTACGCGCTGAGCATCACCGCGGGCACGCCTGGCGCCCACAGGAAGGCGAGTCCTCCCACGGCGGCGACGATCGTGCCGAGTGTGAAGGCGAGGAAGAGCATCACCGTCGTACGCCGTCGGCGCGCGAGTGCCTTCGTACGCCGGGCGCGCGCCGCGGCCGCTTCGGCGGCGGCCGTGCGCCGGGCGGCGGAGGCGGGTGTCTGCTTCCGCGTCGGGGCGCCCCCGCGTTCGGGCGCGGGCGCGTTGTTCTTCGCGCGCGCCGGGTCGCCGTGCCCTGTTTCCCGCCCCGCTTCCCGTCCCGTCTCCCGCTCGGCTTCCCGGGCGTGCTCGCGCGGCGCCTCGCGGCGCTCGGAAGCCGGCGGCTGGACCGTCGCCTGGGTCTGCGGACGGGTCGGAGGCATGGCGAAGGCCCGGACGTCCACCGAGTCGGTGACGGCGTCCGGTTCGTCGGCGCCGTGCTCCCCCTCGTCGGTGGAGCGCGCGCGCAGGTCCCTGGCGTATCGACGCTCCATGCCCGCCCGTCCGGACAGCAACCGGATGGCGGTGCTGAAGCGTTCCGTCGGACGGGCCTCGTTCAGCTCGTCCTGCCTACGGAGCCACATCGGCACCAAGTAGGCGGCCCAGGCCCCGACAATGACTGCGTAGATGAGGCCGCTGCTGCTCACGCCTCACACGGTAGAGGGGTTTGCGTGAGGCCATCTGCCAATTGCGCCGGTGTGTCGCACGATCTGGCTGATATTTCGAGCTTTTTTTCCGACCGATCCGATCAGCAGGCCGCCTCAGTCGGGAATTCAATGCCCTGAGCCGGTCATGCACCGATCATTTTCGAACACACATTCCATTTCCCGGCTATGCGGGATTGTCGTGCGGCGTTCCGCTGGAGCGTGCCCGCTGCCAGCGCCTGAGCAGCCCGTCGGGCACCTCTTCCGCGGTGAGCGCGAACACGAGATGGTCCCGCCAGGCTCCGTCGATGTGGAGATAGCGCGGCCGCAGTCCCTCCTCGCGGAATCCGAGTTTCTCCACGACCCGTCGGCTGGGCATGTTCTCGGGGCGAATGCAGACCTCGATGCGGTGCAGACCGACGGTGCGGAAACAGTGGTCCACGACAAGCGCCACGGCGGTCGGCATCACTCCGCGCCCGGCCACCGACTGGTCCACCCAGTAGCCGACGTGCCCCGAGCACATCGAGCCCCAGGTGATCCCGGCGACTGTCAACTGCCCGACCAGCTGGCCCCGGTACTCGATGACGAACGGCAGCATCCGCCCCGCGTTCGCCTCGGCCCTCAGGTGGCGGACCATCTGGCGGTAGGTCGGCCGGTGCGCGATCGGGCCGCTCGGGGTGGGCGGGGGGATGGTCGCCTCCCAGGGGCGCAGCCAGTCCCGGTTGCGCCGGTTGACCTCGCGCCAGACCCGCTGGTCGCGCATCTTTATCGGCCTCAGGACGACATCGCCGTCCGCCAGTACGACGGGCCAGGACAAGCTGTTCAGCTCGCACCCCCACTGCCGGCGCCGGGTCTGGGATGGTCGCCGCCGCGGATCTGGTCGACGGCGTGGGTCAACAGGGGCTCCAGGACGGCCAGTCCGTCCTTCACCCCGCCACTGGAACCCGGCAGATTGACGATCAGCGTGTGCCCCGCCACCCCGGCCAGGCCCCGGGAAAGCGCGGCGGTCGGCACCTTCTCCCGTCCGAACGCCCGGATGCCCTCCGCGATGCCCGGCACCTCGTGGTCGATCACCGCGCGGGTCGCCTCGGGGGTGCGGTCGGTGGGCGAGATGCCGGTGCCGCCGGTGGTGACGATGACGTCGTATCCGGCCTCGACACCGGTGCGAAGGGCAGCCTCCACGGGGTCGCCGTCGGGGACGACCTGAGGGCCGTCGACGGTGAAGCCGAACGCCTTCAGGCCGTCGGCGATCAGCGGGCCGCCCTTGTCCTCGTAGACACCGGCGGCGGCCCGGTTGGAGGCGGTGACCACCAGAGCGCGATACGTCATGTCCGGCTCCAGTCGCCCGACTTGCCGCCCGTCTTCTCCTCGACCCGTACGTCCGTGATGACCGCTCCCTTGTCGACCGCCTTGACCATGTCGATCACGGTGAGCGCGGCGACGGAGACCGCGGTGAGGGCCTCCATCTCGACGCCCGTGCGGTCCGTCGTCTTCACGGTGGCCAGGATCTCCACGGCGTCGTCCGCGACCGACAGATCCAGTTTCACACCGGACACCGACAACGGGTGGCACAGCGGGATGAGGTCGGGGGTGCGCTTGGCGCCCATGATGCCCGCGATCCGCGCGGTGGCCAGGGCGTCACCCTTGGGGACGCCCTCGCCCCGCAGCAGCTCGATCACTCGGGGCGAGACGAGGACGCGTCCACTCGCGCGCGCGGTGCGTGCGGTGACGTCCTTGCCGGAGACATCGACCATGCGGGCGGCTCCCGCTTCGTCGATGTGTGTCAGTCGGTCCTGCGTACTCATGGTTGTGCGGCGCTCCCGGTCCGGCCTGTTGTGCGCGACACGGTACCGCCAACCTGGAGTGGTCAGCCGAGCAGGACCACTTCGACCTCGGTGCCGGGCTCCACGGACTCCACGTCCTCCGGTACGACGATCAGCGCGTCGGCGTGCGCGAGGGCCGCCACCAGGTGGGAGCCGGCGCCGCCGACCGGGCTGACGGAGCCGTCGGCGTACGTGCCGCGCAGGAACTGCCGGCGGCCCTTGGGCGAGGTCAGCGCCTTGTCCGCGGTCAGGGTGGCCCTGGTCCGCGGCCGGTGGACGTCGGCGAGGCCCATGAGGGCGCGGATCGCGGGGCGGACGAACAGTTCGAAGGAGACGTACGACGACACCGGGTTGCCCGGCAGGGCCAGCAGCGGGGTGTGGTCGGGGCCGATGGAGCCGAAGCCCTGGGGCTTGCCGGGCTGCATGGCGAGCTTGCGGAAGTCGATGCCGCTGCCCGGCTCCTCCGCGTCGCCGACGGAGGACAGCGCCTCCTTGACGACGTCGTACGCCCCGACGCTGACGCCGCCCGTGGTGACCACGAGGTCGGCGCGGACGAGCTGGTCCTCGATGGTGGCGCGCAGGGTCTCGGCGTCGTCGGCGACAGCGCCCACGCGGTAGGCGATGGCGCCGGCGTCCCGGGCGGCCGCGGTGAGGGCGAAGCTGTTGGAGTCGTAGATCTGGCCGGTGCCGAGACCCTCGTCGGGCTGGACGAGTTCGCTGCCCGTGGACATGACGACCACACGCGGGCGCGGGCGCACGCGTACGGTGCCGCGGCCGATGGCGGCGAGCAGGGCGATCTGCGGCGGGCCGAGGACGGTTCCGGCGTCCAGGGCGCGGTCGCCGGCGCGGACGTCGCTGCCCTGGGCACGCACATGCGCGCGTGCCTCGGCGGGCCGGTACACGTGCACGTGCCCTTCGGCGCCCTCGGGGGCGAGGCTGCGGGCACGCATCCCGCTGACCGGGCCCTCACCGAGGCCTCCGTCGGTCCACTCGACGGGGACGACGGCCTCGGCGCCGGGCGGCAGCGGGGCGCCGGTCATGATGCGGGCGGCCTGTCCGGGGCCGACCTGGAGCAGTTCGGCCTGACCCGCCGCCACGTCGCCGACGACGTCGAGGACGGCCGGGAACTCCTCGCTCGCGCCCGTCACGTCCGCGACCCGTACCGCGTACCCGTCCATGGAGCTGTTGTCGAACGGGGGCAGGGACACCGGGACCGTGACGTCCTCGACCAGGACACAGCCCTGGGCGTCGAGCAGTTGCAGCTCGATGGGTTCGAGGGGGCGGACGGTCGCGAGGATGTCCTCCAGGTGTTCGTCCACCGACCAGAGGTGGTCCTGGTCGGCGGTGCGGGGCGCGGCGCTGCTCAAATGCCTACATCTCCTCGGCTACGTAACTGCGAAGCCAGGCCCGGAAGTCCGGGCCCAGGTCTTCACGTTCGCACGCGAGTCTGACAATGGCACGCAGATAGTCGCCGCGGTCGCCGGTGTCATAGCGGCGGCCCTTGAAGACGACGCCGTGCACCGGGCCGCCGACCTTCTCGTCCTGGGCGAGCTGCTGGAGGGCGTCGGTGAGCTGGATCTCGTTGCCCCGGCCCGGCTCGGTCTTGCGGAGTATGTCGAAGATGCGCGGGTCGAGGACGTAGCGGCCGATGACCGCGTAGTTCGACGGGGCGTCGGCCGCTTCCGGCTTCTCGACGAGGCCGCTCACCCTGACGACGTCGCTGTCCTCGGTCTCCTCGACGACGGCACAGCCGTAGAGGTGGATCTGCTCGGGCGCTACCTCCATCAGCGCGATGACGCTGCCGCCGTGCTGCTCCTGCACCTCGATCATCCGCTTGAGCAGAAGGTCGCGGGCGTCGATCAGGTCGTCGCCGAGGAGGACCGCGAAGGGCTGCTGGCCCACGTGGGGGGCCGCGCACAGGACCGCGTGGCCGAGACCGCGGGGGTCGCCCTGGCGCACGTAGTGCATGGTGGCGAGGTCGCTGGACTGCTGGACCTTGGCGAGCCGGTCGGCGTCGCCCTTCTTCTGGAGGGCGGACTCGAGCTCGTAGTTGCGGTCGAAGTGGTCCTCCAGGGGGCGCTTGTTGCGTCCCGTGATCATGAGGACGTCATCGAGGCCCGCCGAGACGGCCTCCTCGACCACGTACTGGATCGCCGGCTTGTCGACCACCGGCAGCATCTCCTTGGGAGTGGCCTTGGTTGCCGGCAGGAAGCGGGTGCCGAGTCCTGCTGCCGGAATGACAGCCTTGCTGATCCGAGGGTGCGACTGAGTCATGTCCGCACCCTATCCGGTGCCTTTGCCTGGAATCTGGGGATCCGGTTAATAAGCTGTTATATGAGCGTATTGGAAGGGTACGGGTGCAGACTTTGAGTCATGTCGGACGTCCCACCGAATCTGACAAGCGAACCTTGCGACGAGAGTACCTGGCGGTGAGGAACAGGTTGACGGCCGATGACGTGCGGGAAGCGGCTTCCGCGCTGGCCGGCCGGGCCCTCGGGCTGCCCGAACTGGCGCGTGCGCGCACGGTGGCGGCGTACGTCTCCGTGGGGAGCGAACCCGGCACGCTCACGCTCCTCGACGCGCTGCGCGAGCGGGGCGTGCGGGTCCTGCTCCCGGCGCTGCTGCCGGACAACGACCTGGACTGGGGCGCCTACACCGGCGAGGGCTCTCTCACGCGCGTCCAACACGGCGGAAAAATGGCCCTCTTCGAGCCCTCCGGCGAGCGTCTGGGCCCGGACGCCGTGACCGGCGCCGACGTCGTGCTGCTGCCCGGCCTCGCGGTGGACGGGCGCGGGATGCGCCTGGGGCGCGGCGGGGGGTCGTACGACCGGGTGCTCGCGCGCCTGGAGCGCGCGGGCGCACGACCGGCGCTGGTGGTGCTCCTGTACGACTCCGAGGTCGTCGCGCAGGTCCCGGAGGAGGCGCACGACCGCCCGGTGCACGCGGTGGTGACGCCGTCGGGCGTGCGCCGCTTTCCCAGCGGCGCGTGAACATCCAGGGGCCGCACGGGATCGTGTGCGCCCCTCGCCCACGTGCCGCACCCGTGCCGCCGCGCAGTGCTTGGCGTGCAGTGTCGGCATGCCGGTACAGGCCCACGCGGCGAACGTCCTCCTCGCGCACGAAGGGGCCCGCCACACGTGGGTGTGGCGGGCCCCTTCTTCGCTCTAGCGCCGCAGGCTCACGGCTTCAGCACCAGCGTGTCGGTGGTGTTCTTGTCGACGGCGTCGTCCGAGAAGGACCAGTCCAGCAGCTCGCCCTTGACCCACTTGCCGGTCTGGTCGGTGTAATGCGCGCTGTAGGCGTGCCCGGAGGCACCGGTGAGGTTGATCCACTTCGACTTGTCGAGGTCGCCGAGGTTGACCACCATGCGCATCGACGGCACCCAGACGACGCCGTAGCCGCCCGCGGCGTTCCAGCCGGTCGCGTTGACCGTCGCCTCGCCGCCGCTGAGCTTCCAGGGGCCGCGGTTGAGCATGTACTGGACGAAGCCGGGGCCCTCGGTGCCCAGGGTCTGGTTCTTCAGGAACAGGCGGTGCAGCCGGCCCCAGCTCCAGGTGTCGATGTCCTTGCCGAGCTTGGCGGTCAGCTCCCAGCGGGCGTCGATCATGGCGCGCTCGAACAGCTCGTCGCGGTTGTCGGCCTTGGGGCGGTCGCCCACGCCGGCCGGGGTCTTCCACCAGTCGCTGTTCTCGTCGTCCATGAGCTTGCGCACCACCTCGAACCAGCGGTCGCCGCCGTCGGGCTGCGCCTGGTCGGCGTCGCGCTGGCCGCACTCGCGGACCTTGTCCGCCTCATCCGCGGGGCCGACGGTGTTGACCGGGTCCACCCACAGGCACTGGCCCTTGACCCGCAGCTCCTTGGGCAGCTTGTTGCCGAAGGCGAGCTTGAGGATGTTGCGCCAGACGGCGTTGAAGTAGGCGGCCGCGGCCGAGTCGGCGTCCTGGGTGTAGTCCCAGCCCTCCAGGAGCTCCTGCGCCTGACGGACGTCCTTGTCCTCGACGTCGATCTTCAGCAGCTTCGGTACGAGCAGCTTGGCGATCTCGCTGCTGTTGTCGAGCTGCATCTGGCGCATGTCGTCGGTGGAGATCTTGCCGCCGCCCTTGATCTTCTGCTCGATCAGGTCGGTGATGCGCTGGCTGCGGGTGCCGTAGCCCCAGTCCGTGGTGAGCGTGTAGGGGTACTTGCCCTTGTCGACCACGGCCTGGTTGGCGGTGACGATGTAGCCGCGCTCCGGGTTGTACTCGTAGGGCAGCTCGTCCTGGTCGATGTACTTGCCGGTCCAGGTGTACTTGGGGTCCCAGCCCGGGGCCGGGATGGCTCCGGTGTCGCCCTTCGCGCGGATCGGGATGCGGCCGGGCAGCGTGTAGCCGATGTTCTCGGCGTCGGCGTAGACGAGGTTCTGCGAGGGCACGTCGAACAAAGCGGCCGCCGCGCGGAAGTCGCTCCAGTTCGACGCCCGGTCCATCGCGAACACGGCGTCCATGGAGGTGCCGGGGTCGAGCGCGGTCCAGCGCAGCGCGACGCCGTAGCCGTCGCCCCGGTCGGGGGCCGCGTTGTCGACGGTGGCCTTCTTGCCGACCTTCACGAGTTCGTCGGAGCGGTCGGAGAGCAGGGGGCCGTTGTTCGTCTCACGGACGACGATCTTCTTGGAGGCGCCGCCGGCGACCTTGATGGTCTCCTCACGCGTGGTGAAGGGAACCGTCTTGCCGTCGTACAGGTAGCCGTCGCCGGAGAGCTTCTCCAGGTACAGGTCGGTGACGTCGACGCCGGAGTTCGTCATGCCCCAGGCGATCTTCGCGTTGTGGCCGATGATCACGCCGGGCATGCCCGCGAAGGTGTAGCCGGAGACGTCGTACTGGCACTTGCTGGAGACGGTCCGGCAGTGCAGGCCCATCTGGTACCAGACGGACGGCAGCGAGGCCGACAGGTGCGGGTCGTTGGCGAGCAGCGGCTTGCCGGTGATGGTGTGCGAGCCGGCGACGACCCAGGAGTTGGAGCCGATGCCCTGGCCGTTGACTCCGACGGCCGTGGGGACGTCGTCCAGGACGTCGTAGAGGCCGGAGAGCTGGCTCTGGAGGGCCGAGGCGGTCGAGGAGGAGGTCGAGGCCGACGTGCCTGTCGCGGTGCCGCTCGCGGCCGTTCCCGAGCCGCTCGTGGACGTTCCGGTGCCGCTCGTGGACGTTCCGGTGCCGGACAGGCCGTTCGCCTGCGAGCTGCCGTTCTGCTCGAAGGTCCCGGTCAGCTCGTTGTACTGGCCCTCCTGGACGATCGCCTGGTTGCGGCTGTACGGGTAGTCGGGGTACAGGTCGGCGATCTGCTTGGGGCCGAGGCGGCTGGTCATCAGGGCGCGGTCGATCTCGTCCTGCATGTTGCCGCGCAGGTCCCAGGCCATCGCCTTGAGCCACGCGAGCGAGTCGACCGGGGTCCACTTCTCGGGCTTGTAGTCGTTCTTGAAGGCGAGTGCCGCGTACTCCAGGGAGATGTCCTCGCCGCTCTTGCCCTGGAGGTAGTCGTTGACCCCCTTGGCGTAGGCCTGGAGGTACTTCTTGGTGGAGGCCGACAGTTTGGTGTCGTACTCCTTCTTCGCGACCCGGTCCCAGCCCAGCGTGCGCAGGAACTCGTCGTCCTTGACCTGGCCCGTGCCGAACATCTCCGACAGGCGCCCGGAGGTCATGTGCCGGCGCACGTCCATCTCGTAGAACCGGTCCTGGGCCTGGACGTAGCCCTGCGCCATGAACAGGTCCACGTCGGAGGAGGCGTAGATCTGCGGAATGCCGTAACTGTCGCGTTTGACGTCCACGGGGCCCGACAGGCCGTCGAGCTCGGTCGAACCCTTGGTCTGCGGGAAGGACGCGCGGACGGTGCTCACCGACCAGTACCCGCCGTAGGCGACAGCGCCGATGAGGGCCAGTACGAGGACGAGAACGATCAGGCGGGCTCGGCGCCCCTTCTTCCTGCCGGACTTGCCGGGCTGCTGACCCGATGAGGCGGTGGTGGTGGGGGGCATCGCTGTCCTTGCTGTCCTAACGCGAGCGGCAGGGCGGGCTGTGCTTTCGACGGGGAGCCTGCGTCACATTCCCGGCCGAGCGCACGCACCAGGCGTCGCGCGCCCGGCCGGGGATGTGACGCAGGCTCTGCGCGCTGGAGCAACCATAGGCGCAGGGCTCAGGCGGACTTGACGCGGAGTCGGGTACGAACGCGGACGAGCGTTCGATCTCGCCGCGCGAAGCGTCAAGAAATCGTCAAGAGTTAGGTAAGGTAACGAAGTACTTGGATGCGTGGCTGAACCGCTTCGTGTCCTATGTACGTGAGCTCACACGCGCGTGATGCGGTGAGCCTGGGAAGGGAACGGCCGCTGACTGTCCACCACCTCAACCAGCTCCTGTTCGTCTGCTCGCTCGTCCTGCTCGTCGCCGTGGCAGCGGTCCGGATCTCCTCGCGCAGCGGGCTCCCCAGCCTGCTCGTGTACCTGGGGATCGGCATCGCCATGGGCCAGGACGGCATCGGCGACATCCACTTCGACAATGCCGAACTGACCCAGGTCATCGGGTACGCGGCCCTGGTCGTGATCCTGGCCGAGGGCGGGCTCGGCACGAAGTGGAAGGAGATCAGACCGGCCCTGCCGGCCGCCACCGCGCTGGCGCTGGGCGGGGTCGCGGTGAGCGTCGGGGTCACGGCGACGGCGGCGCACTACCTGATCGGCCTCGAATGGCGCCAGGCGCTCATCATCGGGGCGGTCGTCTCCTCGACGGACGCGGCGGCGGTCTTCTCGGTGCTGCGCAGGATCCCTCTGCCCGCGCGCGTGACGGGCACGCTGGAGGCCGAGTCCGGCTTCAACGACGCCCCCGTGGTCATCCTGGTGGTCGCCTTCTCCCAGACCGGCCCGGTCGAGCACTGGTACACGCTCATCGCCGAGATAGCCCTGGAGCTGGCCATCGGCGCCGCCATCGGCATCGCGGTGGGCTGGCTGGGCTCCTGGGGCCTCAGACACGTCGCCCTGCCCGCCTCCGGCCTCTATCCGATCGCGGTCATGGCGATCGCCGTCACCGCGTACGCGGCGGGCGCGCTGGCCCACGGCAGCGGGTTCCTCGCCGTCTACCTCGCCGCCATGGCGATGGGCAACGCCAAGCTGCCGCACTGGCCCGCCACCCGCGGCTTCGCCGACGGGCTCGGCTGGATCGCCCAGATCGGCATGTTCGTCCTGCTCGGCCTGCTGGTCACCCCGCACGAGCTGGGCGACGACGTACTGCCCGGACTCGTCATCGGGCTGGTGCTGACCATGGTGGCGCGACCACTGAGCGTCTTCCTGTGCCTGACGCCGTTCCGGGTGCCCTGGCAGGAGCAGACACTCATGTCCTGGGCCGGACTGCGCGGCGCCGTGCCCATCATCCTGGCGACGATCCCCATGGTGAGCGGTGTCGAGAGCAGCCGTCGCATCTTCAACATCGTCTTCGTCCTGGTCGTCGTCTACACCCTCGTCCAGGGCCCGACGCTGCCCTGGCTGGCGCGCACACTGCGGCTGGGCGGCGACTCGGACGCCGCCGACCTCGGGATCGAGTCGGCGCCCCTGGAGCGGCTGCGCGGGCACCTGCTGTCCGTCGCGATCCCCGAGGGGTCGCGGATGCACGGCGTCGAGGTCAACGAGCTGCGGCTGCCGGCCGGGGCCGCGGTCACCCTCGTCGTCCGCGATGAAAAATCGTTCGTCCCGCTGCCCACGACCGTGCTGCGGCGCGGGGACGAACTGCTCGTGGTCGCCACCGACCCGGTCCGCGACGCCGCCGAACGGCGGCTGCGCGCGGTGGGCCACGGCGGCAAGCTGGCCGACTGGCTGGGCACGGACGGCACCGACAGCGCACGTTAAGGGTGTGTTACGCGCCCCCTGTACGATGGTGACCGACCCCTGATCGAACCAACTCTGCCTGACGCAGAGCTGGCGCGACCGTATGGCGGCCGAGACGTCCCTGAGAGCGGTCTTCGGCATCTACCGCAGTCCGCGCAAGAGGACAGCTCTCGGCGCCCTCCCTTGGCAAAGGGAACCGCGCTACCAGGCGGCAGAAAGGCACGGGCCGTGGCATCCACGGTCACCTCCTCCCGCCCGGGATACGGACAGCTGCTGCGTACCCGCGGCGCCTGGACGTTCCTGCTTCCCGGCTTCGCGGCACGCCAGCCGTTCGCGATGCTCACCCTCTCCCTCGTGCTGCTCGTGCAGCACACCACCGGCTCCTACGGCGCGGCGGGCGCCGTCGCGGCCGTCACCGGCGTCGCCATGGCCCTGTTCGCGCCCTACAGCGGCCGTCTCGCGGACCGGTACGGGCAGCGCGCCGTGCTGGTCCCCGGCGTCCTGGTCCACACCCTGGCGGGCCTGTCGCTGACGGCTCTCGCCCTCGCGCACGCGCCCTTGTGGGCGTTGTTCGCCGCTGCCGTGCCCACCGGCGCCTCGGTGCCGCAGATCGGGCCCATGGTGCGCGCCCGCTGGGGCGTCACGCTCCAGGACTCCCCCCTGATGACCACGGCGGCCGCCTTCGAGTCCGTCACGGACGAGCTGACCTTCGTCTTCGGCCCGCTGCTGGCCACCGCCCTGTGCACCGCCGTCCACCCCGCCGCGGGCCTGCTGACGGAGGCGTCCCTGACGCTGCTGGGCGGCCTGCTGTTCGCCGCGCAGAAGAGCACGCAGCCCTCCGTCGCTCCCGGGGAGCACACGCGCGTGGAGCACACGCCGGCGCTGCGCGTCCCCGGGGTGCGCGTGCTGATCGTGACCTTCCTGGGCATCGGTTCCGTCTTCGGCGGCATGCAGGTCTCCCTGGCCGCGTTCAGCGAGTCGATCGGCGAGCCCGGCCTGAACGGTGTCCTGTACGGCGTCTTCGCCGCGGGCAACATGCTCTCCGGCCTGGTCTGCGGTGCCATCGCCTGGAAGGTGGCCCCCCGGCGGCGCCTGGTCGTCGCCTACGGCGCCCTCGCGCTGACGGCCTCCGGCCTGTGGGCCGCGCACTCGGTGCTCGTCCTGGCCGGCCTGGGCCTCCTGGTCGGCATGTGCATCGCGCCCGCCCTGATCACCGGCTACACCCTGGTCGAGAACCTGGTCCCGGCCGGCGGCCGCACGGAGGCCTTCACCTGGCTGACCGGAGCGGTGGCGCTCGGCCAGGCTGCCGCCGTCACGCTCGCCGGACAGCTGGAGGACCGCTTCTGGGGCGGCGCCGGGTTCCTGGTGCCGATGGGCGGCACGCTGCTCGCCCTGGCGACCCTGGTGGCGCTGCGTTCACACCTCACGACGCGGCCCCGCGGCCGGACCGTCGCACGTGGCATCGGTCACCGAGTGCCGGTGGCAGTGGACTGATCCCCGGGAATGCGTCACTATGGACCATCGTTAGCACTCATTGAGTGAGAGTGCCAGGAGGAAGACAGTGCCCACCTATCAGTACCAGTGCACCGAGTGCGGCGAGGGCCTCGAGGCGGTGCAGAAGTTCACCGACGACGCTCTGACCGAGTGCCCCAATTGCCAGGGCCGCCTCAAGAAGGTGTTCTCCGCGGTCGGCATCGTCTTCAAGGGCTCCGGCTTCTACCGCAACGACAGCCGCGGCTCCTCGTCGAGCACTTCGCCGGCGTCGTCGTCCTCGAAGCCGTCGACGTCCACGTCGTCGTCCGAGTCGTCCTCGTCCTCGTCTTCTTCCTCGTCCTCCTCGGACACGAAGTCGTCGAGTTCGGGCACGTCGTCGAGCAGCAGCTCGGCCGCATAGGCCGCACTCCTGAACCCTGCCGTCACAGGACGGCAGGGTTCTCGGCGTTGTCCGGGCCGCGGTCGCCGGGGGTTTTCGGAGCCGGATACTGTGCTGGTCATGGCGAACGCAGAGATCGGCGTAATCGGCGGCTCGGGCTTCTACTCGTTCCTCGACGACGTGACCGAGGTCCAGGTGGACACCCCCTACGGTCCGCCCAGCGACTCCCTCTTCCTCGGCGAGGTCGCCGGCCGGCGGGTCGCCTTCCTGCCACGGCACGGACGCGGCCACCATCTGCCGCCCCACCGGATCAACTACCGGGCCAATCTGTGGGCGCTCAGGTCGGTGGGGGCGCGGCAGATCCTCGGGCCGTGCGCCGTGGGCGGGCTGCGTCCCGAGTACGGACCGGGCACCCTGCTGGTGCCGGACCAGCTGGTCGACCGTACGAAGTCCCGGGCGGGGACGTACTTCGACGGACTGCCGTTGCCGGACGGCACCGTGCCGAACGTGGTGCACGTGTCCCTGGCCGACCCGTACTGCCCCGCCGGCCGGGCGGCCGCGCTGAAGGCGGCCCGGGGCCAGGACTGGGAGGCCGTGGACGGCGGCACGCTGGTCGTGATCGAGGGCCCGCGCTTCTCGACCCGCGCCGAATCGTTGTGGCACCAGGCGCAGGGCTGGTCGGTGGTGGGCATGACCGGCCACCCCGAGGCGTCCCTCGCCCGTGAACTGGAGCTCTGCTACACGTCGTTGACCCTGGTCACCGATCTCGACGCGGGCGCCGAGACCGGTGAGGGCGTCTCGCACGACGAGGTGCTGCGGGTGTTCGCGGCGAACGTGGACCGGCTGCGGGGTGTGCTGTTCGACGCGGTGGCGGCGCTGCCGACGGGGGACGAGCGGGACTGCCTGTGCGTCGGCGCACTGGGCGGGATGGACCCCGGGTTCGAACTGCCCTAGCGGATGCCGGGCTTGAGGGGGCGGAAGTCCTCGTTCGGGTGAGGGAGTTTTCCACAACCGGCCGGTGGTCCACAGAGCTCAGCGGGATTCGGCGCGAAGCCGCATCGTGGCAGCGCAAGCCGATGTCCCTTCGCTGGTGGTGGTCCACATGTCCTTCGCCCCCTCCCCCTCCCTCTCCCCCTCGCCTTCTCCCCTCGTTCCGTGCCCGCCCGGCACCGACGCTCCCCCGACGTGCGCGGTCCCGCATTTCGCCCCTGTACGAGTAGGGGGCGGCCGGTTCCGGCTACGGCGACTCGTACGCAGCCGCAGCCGTGCCGTGGCCCTCGGCCTGGCCGTCACCGCGGCGGCACTGGTGGCGGCGGGCCCGCGGGGCGGCGACGGGGTGCCGGGTGTTGTCGACGGGGCGCGGGGGCATCCGGCAGCCGAGCCCGTGCGCGAGCACCGTGTCGTGGAGTCGGTGTCGGCGCCGGTGCGGATCGCCGACGGTGCCACGGTCCGGCTGCTGCGCGCCGGGGACCGGGTCGACGTCATCGCCGCCGAGGAGTCGGCGCTGGGCGGGGATGCCCGAGTGGTCGCACGCGGGGCGCGGGTGACAAAGGTGCCGGAGCCGCAGGACGGTGTGAGCGAGGGCGGGGCACTGGTCGTGCTCTCGGTGCCGCGGTCCACGGCGGCACGTCTCGCCGGCGCGAGCGCGACGGCACGGCTGGCGGTGACGCTGTGTTGAGCCGTGCGGTCCGTCTGCTGCGCGAGTTCCTGTCAAGTCGCCCTTTCGAGCTACCCAATGGAACAGGGTCACCTCGCGTTGACGTAGGTTGCGGAGCTGTTTGTTCCACAAGCTGCGCGTGCGAGAAGAGGCCTCTGGGTGAGCGAGAAGAAGCCGAGCGTCCTGGAGGGCTTCAAGGCCTTTCTGATGCGCGGGAACGTCGTCGATCTGGCTGTCGCGGTGGTCATCGGCGCCGCCTTCACCAACATCGTCAACTCGGTGGTGAAGGGAATCATCAACCCGCTGGTAGGAACAGTCGGGACCAAGAACCTCGACAGTTACAACTCGTGCATCAAGGGCCCGTGCAGAGGTACCGGCGACAGCGCGGAGGGGGTCCGGATCCTGTGGGGCTCGGTCCTCGGCGCGACGCTCACCTTCGTGATCACCGCGGCCGTCGTCTACTTCCTGATGGTCCTGCCGATGTCGAAGTACCTGGCCCGGACGGAGGCCCGCAGGAAGGCGAAGGAGGGCACGCACGAGGTCATCGAGGTGACCGAGCTGGAGGTCCTCAAGGAGATCCGCGACGCCCTGGTCGCCCAGCGGGGCTCGGGCCACGACGGGCGCTAGCGACCTGGGTGGTGCGCCTCGCTCAGAGGTGGTGGGGCGGCTTCTCGTCGAGGAAGCGCTTCAGGTCGGCCGCGCTGTCACTGTCGGTGCGCGGCCGGTCGCCCCAGCCTCGGTCCGTGTCGTCCGAGGACTGCTGGTCCAGCGGATCATCGAAGATCAGCGCGGGCTTCGGCTCGCGGGGCTCGGGGGCCGGGGCGGGGGCGGAGGTCATGTGTCCAGGGTACGGGGCCCGGGAACGGCCGCCGTAGGGCATGACAGCGGGCGGGAGCTTGGCTTCGGCCTGCGGGCCGACGAACAGTGCGCTCCCCTTGCGAGGCGGTCCTGGCTGTATTGATCACGAGCGTTGTTGACACCGGCCGGGCGAAACTGTGCTCATGACACCGAAGACACCCATGACAGTTGACGCTCTGACGGATGTCCCCGGTGTGCGCGTGGGGCACGCGACGCGTACCGGCGGCGGTTGGCTCACCGGCACCACCGTCGTGCTCGCCCCGGAGGGCGGGGCCGTCGCCGCGGTGGACGTGCGCGGTGGAGGTCCCGGCACCAAGGAGACCGACGCGCTCGATCCGCGCAACCTGGTGCAGAAGGTCGAGGCGATCGTGCTGACCGGGGGCAGCGCGTACGGGCTGGACGCGGCCTCCGGGGTGATGGCCTGGCTGGAGGAGCGGGGGCGGGGGGTGCGGGTCGGACCGGATCCCTCGCATGTGGTGCCGGTCGTGCCCGCCGCGTGTGTCTTCGATCTCGGGCGGGGCGGTGACTTCCGGGCCCGGCCGGACGCGGCGACCGGGCGGGCCGCTGTCGAGGCCGCCGCGGCGAGTGCCTTCGGTGCGGAGGTGGCGGAAGGGTGTGTGGGGGCGGGGACGGGGGCCGTGGTCGGGGCGATGAAGGGCGGAGTGGGGACGGCGAGTGTCGTGCTCCCCTCGGGGATCACCGTGGCGGCGTTGGTGGTGGCCAACGCGGTGGGGGCGGTGTCGGATCCGGAGACGGGGGTGCTCTACGGGGAGCTGTTCGACGGGCGGGTGCGGTATCCGGAGCAGCGAGTGCATGACGCCGCGCGCCGGCGGCTGGCCGAGGCCGCGGCGAGGAGTGCGCCACCTCCGCTGAACACCACGCTCGCGGTGGTGGCCACGGATGCGGAACTGTCGAAGGCTCAGGCCCAGAAGGTGGCGGGGACCGCGCACGACGGGATCGCGCGTGCCGTGCGGCCGGTGCATCTGCTGCACGACGGCGACACGGTGTTCGCTCTGGCCACGGGGGCGCGGCCGCTCGATGCCGCGGACCCGCTCGCGCTGAACTCCGTGCTTGCGGCGGGGGCGGATGTGGTGACACGGGCGATTGTGCGGGCGGTACGGGCGGCGGAGTCGGTGGAGGGGGTGGGTGGGGTGTGGCCGGCCTACCGGGAGCTGTACGGGGGGTGATGCCTGCGGGTGCCTCCGGCGGTTGAACGGTGTTTGTCTGCGGGTGCGGGTGCGGGTTCGGTGGGGGCGGGCGTTTTGCGCAGTTCCCCGCGCCCCTGGATGCCTGCGGCGGCCTGCCTCGGTCCGGTGGGGGCGTGTGTAGCGCGTGCGGGTGCGTTGTGGGTCGGGGCCGGGGTGGGGGGTGTCCGTGGTAGTGCGCGGTCCGGCGAACGGTTCGTCCTGGCGCAGGTGACTGCAACCTCCTAGGGGCGCGGGGAACTGCGCGACCAGCCCCCACCGGCCCGCAGCCGGCCGACAACCTCACCCCGCCCCCGATTGTCCGGGTTCTGTCACGTGATGGCATTCGCGTTGGCAGGGAACCCGGGCGGGGACCGGGTCCCTCTTTCTTCACGGAGTGGAGCGGACTACGCACATCACATGAATCTGGAGCAGCTCGTGACAACGCCGGACATAACAGCGCGGCGCGCACTGGGGGCCTGTGCCGTCCTGATGGTCGGCGCCCTCACCCTCACCGCGTGCGGAGGCGACTCCGACGGCAGGAGTGAAGGCAAGGGCGGCAAGGACCCCGCGAAGAGTTCAGCGGCACAGATCGTCATCTCCGCCAAGAACGGTTCGACGGGCGCGTCCATCAACTCGACCGGCGTGAAGGTCAGCGACGGCACGCTGACCGGCGTGAAGATGACGGTGGCCGGCACGGGGAAGCAAGTGCCGGGGCAGCTGGTCGCGGGCGGGAAGGGCTGGAAGCCCGGGGAGCAGCTGGAGCGGGGGACGAAGTACGAGATAGCCGCGACGGCGAAGGACTCGGACGGCAAGGCCGTGACCGCGAAGTCCGTCTTCACGACCGTCTCCAAGGCGAACAGCTTCATAGGGACGTACACGCCGGACAACGGCGCGACGGTCGGCGTGGGGATGCCGGTGTCGTTCAACTTCGACAAGGCGATCGGCGACAAGAAGGCCGTGCAGTCGCACATCGAGGTCAGCTCCAGCAGCGGGCAGCAGGTGGTCGGGCACTGGTTCGGGGCGCAGCGGCTCGACTTCCGGCCCGAGGAGTACTGGAAGGCCGGCTCCAAGGTCACGATGAAGATCGACCTGGACGGGGTCGAGGGCGCCAATGGGGTCACCGGTGTGCAGGAGAAGACGGTCAGCTTCACCGTGGGGCGCTCGCAGGTGTCCACCGTGGACGCGGACACGCAGACCATGAAGGTCGTGCGGGACGGGCGGACCGTCCGGTCGGTGCCGATCTCCACCGGCAGCCCGGAGTTCACCACGTACAACGGGCAGATGGCGATCTCCGAGAAGTACAAGAAGATCCGCATGGACAGCCGGACGGTCGCCCTCGCCAACGCGTACGACATCCCCGACGTCCCGGACGCGATGCGGCTGACGCAGTCGGGGACCTTCATCCACGGCAACTACTGGTACAACAAGGGGAATCCGCCCTTCGGGCGCACCGGCACCAGCCACGGCTGTGTCGGGCTGCGGGACGTCAAGGGCGGGCAGTCGGACACTCCGGCCAAGTGGTTCTACGACAACTCGCTGATCGGGGACGTGGTGATCGTGAAGAACTCCCCCGACAAGACGGTGGCGCCCGACAACGGGTTGAACGGCTGGAACATGTCGTGGAACGAGTGGGTCGCGGGCAGTGCCGTCGGTACGTCGTGATCGCCGCAAGCCCTGTCTGACCGGGGGTTTTTGACGGTTCGTCGGCCGCGTGGGAATTTCCCGCGCGGGCCGGTCGTTTTCCGGGCGTACGTTTTCTCGGTTCCCGGACATGATGTCCGACCGAGGGGCTACGGTATGCACCCACAAGGTGACATGCAGCAACGCCGGGAGAAGCCTTGAGCGTTCCGTACGAGACGGCAGCGTACGAACCACACGAGTCGCCCGAGTCTCCGGAGGAGCATCTCGCGCGGCTCCTCGGTCGTGCCCTGAACTCCTTCGAGCTGCCCGACGAGTCGATACGGCAACTGGACTGCGCGCTGGCGTACGACAGTTCGCTGCACTCCGCGCACCACAGCGCGGGGCTGCACCGGGAGACGTACCGGCACACGTGGCTGCTCGCCGACGGCTCGGCGCTCACTCTGTGGGAGCTCGTCCACAACACCGCGCGGGACAGCGTTCCACAGCACGAGGTGTACGTCGACGAGGAGGAGCTGCGTGCGGCGACCGCGCGGCTGCCCTTACCGCCGGACAACCCGGACTTCGAGCTCCCGGTGACGGTGCAGCTCTTGCCCGTGCAGACACCGCGGCACGCCTACGTCCCGGACGACTCGGCGGACCACGCGCGCCGGTTGCTGCGCCGCGCGGAGAACACGGACCGGCCGGGCCCGGAGACGGCCGCGCGGCTGGCGGAGGCGTTCGCCCACCAGATCACGCAGGCGTTCGGTCGCCCGTGCCGGGCGGGGCGGGCCGGACTGGGCTTCTCGCTGTACGAGCACGCGTTCCTGCTGCGCGACGGGGCGGAGATCTCCCTGTGGGAGGTCGAGCACACGGCGACGCCCGACGGGCGGCACATGTGCGAGGTGTACGTCACCGAGGACGCGGCCCGCGACGCCATGGAGCGGCGCGCGGCCCAGGTCTCCTGACCGGCGGGCTCGCAATTCGGGCGCGGATGCTCACGTACGTCCCCGCTCCGGCGCCCGTGTCAGCGGCCGCCGCCGAGTTGTCGTACCAGTCCCGCGAACGCGTCCTCCTCCGCCGGGGTCAGCTCGACGCACTCGCGTCCGGGGCCGGTCTGCCGTTGGTGGGGCAGGGCGGGCAGACCGCGGCCGAAGTGCCACGGCGCGGTGTTGTGGCGGGCGCGGTGCAGCATGAAGGCCAGCCCCATCGCCCAGGCGACGGCCACCAGGACGAGCAGGGTCATACCAAGCAACTGGTAGGCGGAGTGGTGCTCAGGCATGCGTTCCAGTAGACACCACGGTCCGGGACTTCAGTCCCGGACCGTGACGTATCTCGCAGGTGCCGTGAACCACTCACGGCCGCCCCAAAGGGGCAGGGTTCACGCGGCGACCGGCTGCTTCCGCTCGGCCGCCGGGGTGCCGGCGGCGTCCGTCGCCTCGGTGTCCGTGGTCCCCGGCGCCGGCTTGCGCATGCTCTTCAGGGCGACCACCAGTGCGGTCGTGACGCACACGCCCGCCGCGATGGCGATCAGGTAGAGGAACGGGCTGCCGATCAGCGGGACCACGAAGATGCCGCCGTGCGGGGCGCGCAGGGTGGCGCCGAAGGCCATCGACAGGGCGCCGGTGACCGCGCCGCCCGCCATCGAGGCCGGGATGACGCGCAGCGGGTCGGCCGCCGCGAACGGGATCGCGCCCTCGGAGATGAAGGACGCGCCCAGGACCCAGGCGGCCTTGCCGTTCTCCCGCTCGGTCTCGGTGAAGAGCTTCTTGCGGACGGTGGTCGCGAGCGCCATGCCCAGCGGCGGGACCATGCCCGCGGCCATCACGGCGGCCATGACCTTCATCGCGGAGTCGCTCGGGGCCTGGACGGCGATTCCGGCGGTGGCGAAGGCGTACGCGACCTTGTTGACCGGGCCGCCGAGGTCGAAGCACATCATCAGGCCGAGCAGGATGCCGAGCAGGATGGCGTTGGAACCGGAGAGGCCGTTGAGCCAGTCCGTCATGCCCTTCTGGGCCTCGGCGATGGGCTTGCCGATCACCACGAACATCAGGAAGCCGACGATCAGCGAGGAGATCAGCGGGATCACCACCACCGGCATGATGCCGCGCAGCACCGGTGGGATCTTGACCCGCTGGATCGTGAGGACCACACCGCCCGCCAGCAGACCGGCGACCAGGCCGCCGAGGAAGCCCGCGGCGATGTTGGAGGCGATCATTCCGCCGACGAAGCCGGGGACGAGACCGGGGCGGTCCGCCATGCCGTACGCGATGTATCCGGCGAGGACCGGGATGAGGAAGCCGAAGGCGACCTGGCCGATCTGGAACAGCAGGGCGCCCCAGCTGTCGATCTCGGTCCAGGAGAAGTGCTTCATGACCGAGGGCGCGCTCGCGATCTGCCAGCCGCCGATCGCGAACCCGAGGGCGAGCAGCAGACCGCCCGCGGCGACGAACGGGACCATGTAACTCACGCCGGTCATCAGCCACTTGCGGAGCTTGGTGCCGTAGCCGTCGCCGGGCTCGCCGGCCCGCTCGACCGGCGTCCCCGCGCCCGCGGCGCCGGCCGTCACCTCACCACGCGCGGCCTTCCCCCGCACCTCGGTGATGAGTTCCGCGGGCCGGTTGATGCCCGCCTTCACACCGACGTCGACGGTGGGCTTGCCGGCGAAGCGGGCCTTGTCGCGTACGGGGACGTCGTGCGCGAAGATCACGCCGTCCGCCGCCGCGATGACGGCCGGGTCGAGCCGCTCGAAGCCGGCCGAGCCCTGGGTCTCGACGACGAGTTCGACGCCCGCCTCACGGCCGGCGTTCTCCAGCGACTCGGCCGCCATGTAGGTGTGGGCGATGCCGGTCGGACAGGAGGTGACGGCGACGATCCGGAAGGGGCGCGCGTCGTCGTCGGCGCTCTGCGGGGTGGTGGCCGTTGCGGCATCGGCGGAGGCCGCCGCCGATGCCGCAACGGAGTCTTCGGCGGCGCCCTGCGCCGCACCGGCATCCTGCGCCGGCGCCTCGTCGCCGCGGATCAGCGCGGCCGCGCTCTCCGCGGCGCCCGCGGCCCGCAGCGCGTCCGTGAACTCCGTGTTCATCAGCTGGCGCGCGAGGGAGGACAGGATCGTCAGGTGGGCGTCGTCCGCGCCGGCCGGTGCGGCGATCAGGAAGATCAGGTCGGCGGGTCCGTCCGGCGCGCCGAAGTCGATCCCGGCAGAGCTGCGCCCGAAGGCGAGCGTCGGCTCGGTGACGTGTTCGCTGCGGCAGTGCGGGATGCCGATGCCGCCGTCGAGGCCGGTCGGCATCTGTGCCTCGCGGGCGGCCACGTCGGTGAGGAAGCCCTCCAGGTCGGTCACCCGGCCCAGGGCGACCATGCGCTCGGCGAGGGCACGGGCCGCCGCTTCCTTGGTGTCGGCGGACAGGTCGAGATCGACCAGGTCCGCGGTGATCATGTCGCTCATCGCGGGCTCCTTCGCACGCGTATCGCCCGGGGGGTGGGGTGGGCGAGGGGGAGGGTGAGGGGGAATGGGAGGGGCACGGGGGTGCAGCGGTGTGGGGTCTCGGGGGTGGTGGCCGTAAGGATCGCCACCGCGCGGTTCGTCGCCGTACGGTTCGTCGCCGTCGCCGTACGGTTCGTCGCCGTACGGTGCGCCACCGTTGGGGAAGGCGTCGGGCCGGTCATGTCACCGGCTCCGTCAGCACACGGTCCACCGGCACCTCGGCCGTGACCGTCACCGCCGCCGGGTCCAGGTCGTCCGGCGTCGGCATGACACTGCCGGGCAGCTGGACGGCCGCCGCGCCGTGCGCGACCGCGGAGGCGAGGGCCCCGGGGCCGCTGCCGCCGGCGATCAGGAAGCCGGCCAGGGACGAGTCGCCGGCGCCGACATTGCTGCGTACGGCGTCCACGCGCGCGCTGCCGAACCAGGCGCCCGAGCCGTCCACGAGCAGTTGCCCGTCGGCGCCCAGGCTCGCGAGTACCGCCCGCGCACCCATCTCCCGGAGTTCCTCGGCCGCCTTCACCGCGTCGCCCACCGTGGACAGGGGGCGTCCGACGGCCGCCGCGAGCTCCTCGGCGTTCGGCTTCACGACGTCGGGCCGTTCGCGCAGCGCCTCCAGGAGCGCGCGCCCCGAGGTGTCCAGCGCGATCCGGGCGCCTCCGGCGTGCGCCCGTGCGACCACCTCGGCGTACCAGGAGGGGGCGAGCCCCCGGGGCAGGCTTCCGCAGCAGGCGATCCAGGAGGCGTCGCGCGACTGCGAGCGGACCGTCTCCAGCAACGCCTCCTGCTCGGCCGCGGACAGTTCGGGACCCGGCGCGTTGATCTTCGTGAGGACCCCGTCCGACTCGGCGAGCGCGATGTTCGACCGGGTCGCCCCGGCCACCGGCACCGGCGCGACCTCGATGCCCTGCGCGTCGAGCAGGTCGGCGACGAGGGCCCCCGGCGCCCCGCCCAGGGGCAGGACCGCGACCGTGCGCCGTCCGGCGGCCGCGACGGCACGCGAGACGTTGACGCCCTTGCCGCCGGGATCCATACGTTCACCGGTGGCGCGGATGACCTCGCCGCGCTCCAGCGACGGGACCTCGTACGTACGGTCCAGGGACGGGTTCGGGGTGACCGTGAGGATCATGCGCACTCGTTTCTAAACACACAGCACATCCGTGCCGCCACGCTCGATGGCGACGGCGTCTTCGGGGCTCAGCCCGCTGTCGGTGATCAGCAGGTCCACGTCGCTCAGGTCACCGAAGCGGGCGAAGTGCTCCTGGCCGTGCTTGGAGGAGTCGGCGAGCAGCACCACGCGGCGGGCGGCGGCGATCGCCGCGCGCTTGACCGCGGCCTCGGCGAGGTCGGGGGTGGTGAGGCCCCGATCGGCGGAGAAGCCGTTGGCCGCCACGAAGAGGACGTCGGCCCGGATCTCGCCGTACGCCCGCAGCGCCCAGGCGTCGACGGCGGCGCGCGTACGGTGCCGTACGCGCCCCCCGACCAGGTGGAGCTGGATGCCGGGGTGGTCCGCGAGGCGGGCCGCGATCGGCAGGCTGTGCGTGACGACGGTGAGCGAGGCCTCCAGCGGGACGGCGGCGGCCAGGCGGGCCACGGTCGTACCGGCGTCGAGGATCAGGGTGCCCTCGGTCGGCAGCTCGGCGAGGGCCGCCTTGGCGATGTGGTCCTTCTCGTCGGCCGCGGTCGTCTCGCGCTCGGCGAGGTCCGGCTCGAAGTCGAGGCGCCCGGCCGGGATGGCACCGCCGTGCACCCGGCGCAGCAGACCCGCGCGGTCGAGGGCCTTCAGGTCGCGCCGGATGGTCTCGGCGGTGACCTGGAACTCCTCGGCCAGCGAGACGACGTCCACCCGCCCGCCGTCACGCGCGAGCCGGAGGATCTCCTGCTGCCGCTCCGGTGCGTACATGCCCGCTCGCCTCCGACCGATGCCCGAACGTGTGGTTTCAGTCGGGAGGCTACGCCCGGATTTCCGGAAAGTAAACAGGTTCGGACGTCATCCAGGCATGAACGGACTTCCAGGGGCGTTCCAAGGGACTCCAACGGACTTCCGAACGTCCAAGGGACTCCACCGAACTTCCGAGGGACGTCCGGTTGTGTCCGGGTACGGCAGAGGGGCCCGGTACCGCAGCCGGTACCGGGCCCCTCACCTCGGGTTTCAGGACACGAGTTCCGGCTCCTTCTCGTCCACCACAGGAAGGTCACCGGCCCCCTCCACATGCTGCGCCGGCCGCTTCGGCAGCGCGAACATCAGCAGGAAGATGACGCCCATCACCGCCGCGACCCAGCCGAGGGCGTGCTGGAAGGCGTCCACGAAGGCCGGGCCCACCTGCTCCGGCCGCAGGTTCTCGCCGATGACCCCGAAGAACACCACCGACACCAGCCCGAGCCCGAGCGCGTTGCCCATCTGCTGCACGGTGTTGATGAGTCCCGACGCCGAACCGGCGTGCTCGCGCGGCACCTCCGAGAGCACCGCGTCGGTGAGCGGGGCGACGATCAGGCCCATGCCGACTCCCATCACAACCAGCGGCAACGCCATCTGCCACGAGCTGATGCCCATGCCGTACCGCTCGGCCTCCCACAGGTAGAGCAGCACGCCCACCGCCATCAGCAGCGCACCCGCCTGGAGCACCCCACGCCCGAACCGCGGCACGAGCTTCTGCACGGACAGCCCCGCGGCCGTGGAGACGGCGAGCGAGAACGGCACCCCGGTCAGCCCGGCCCGCAGCGGGCTCCAGCCCAGCCCGGTCTGCATGTACAGCGTCCACACCAGGAAGAAGATGCCGAGCCCGACCCCGAACACCGTCTGCACCGCGATCCCGGCCGCGAAGCTCTTCACCCTGAACAGCGACAGCTCGACCAGCGGCGACCCGTCCCGCGCGGCCTTGCGCCGCTCGTACGCCACCAGCGCCGCGAACACGAGGGGCGCGCCGGCCATCGACACGTACCCCCACACCGGCCAGTCCAGCTCCTCGCCGCGGGTCAGCGGGTAGAGCAGCATCAGCAGCCCGAGCACGACCATGGCCACGCCCACCAGGTCCAGCTTCAGCGCGCGCGGGGCCTTGGACTCGGTGATGAAACGGCTCCCGAGCACCAGCCCCATGATCCCGACCGGCAGGTTGATGAGGAAGATCGGCCGCCACTCGAGCCCGAAGAGGTTCCACTCGGTCAGCAGCGCCCCGAGCAGCGGACCGGAGACGGCCCCCAGCCCGACGACCGCGCCGAAGAGCCCGAACACCTTGCCCCGCTCGTGCGCCGGGAAGGTGGCGTGCACGATCGACAGGACCTGCGGAACCATCATCGCGGCCATGCCGCCCTGCAGGATCCGGGACGCCACCAGCATCTCCGGGTTCGCGGCGAAGCCGCAGAGCGCCGACGCGAGCGTGAACCCGCCGATCCCGACGAGGAAGAGCCGCTTGCGCCCGTGGATGTCACCGAGCCGCCCTCCGGTGATCAGCCCCGCGGCGAACGCCAGGGCGTAACCGGCGGTGATCCACTGGATCTGGCTGACGGAGGCGCCGGCGTCCTGCCGGATGGACGGGATGGCGATGTTGACGATCGTGACGTCGACGAGGTCCATGAAGGCCGCGGTCATCACGATGGCGAGGGCGAACCAGCGGCGCCGGTCGCCCACGGCGGGCTGTACAGCGGTGGATGTGGTCTCGGTGGAGGTCATGCCGTGAAGCTATGGCCCCATTAGGTCAGATCGTGTCCTACTTCTACGGCATTCTCGAACTCATGACGACGGACACCCCGGCACGGCTCCTGACGCTCCTCTCCCTCCTCCAGACGCCCCGCGAATGGCCCGGCGGCGAGCTCGCCGGCCGGCTCGGGGTCTCCCGCCGCACGGTCCGACGGGACATCGACCGCCTGCGTGAACTGGGCTATCCCGTCCAGGCGACCAAGGGCTCCGACGGCGGCTACCGGCTCGTCGCGGGCAAGGCCATGCCCCCGCTGGTCCTCGACGACGAGGAGGCGGTGGCCATCGCGGTCGGGCTGCGGGCGGGGGCGGGGCACGCGGTCGAGGGGATGGAGGAGGCGTCCGTACGGGCGCTGGCGAAACTGGAACAGGTCCTGCCGTCCCGGCTGCGGCACCGCGTGTCCACCCTGCAGGCCGCGACGACTCCGCTGACCAGCGGGGACGGGGCGAGCATCCCGACCGAGACCCTGACGGTGATCGCGTCCACGGTGGCCGGGCACGAGCGGCTCCGGTTCGCCTACCGCGCCAAGGACGGCGCCGAGTCCCGACGCGTCGTGGAGCCCTACCGTCTGGTCTCCACCGGCCGCCGCTGGTACCTGGTCGCCTACGACCTCGACCGCGGCGACTGGCGGACCTTCCGGGTCGACCGGGTGAACGACCCCTTCGCCACGGGGGCGCGGTTCGCTCCGCGGGAGTTGCCGACGGGGGGCGCGGCGGAGTTTCTGCGGCAGTCGATGTACCGCCGCCAGGAGACCTACGAGCTGGTCGTGACGTTCGAGGGCGAGGCGTCCGTGGTGGGGGCCCGGGTGCCGGCGTGGATGGGGGTGCCGGAGCCGGTGGGCGAGGGCCGGTGCCGGCTGCGGGCGACCGTCGGGGACGCGGTGGACTGGATGGCGGTGCGGCTGGCGATGACGGGAGTCGAGTTCACGGTGGAGGAGCCGGTGGAACTGGCGGCCGCGGTGCGGGAGTTGGGAGGACGGTTGGTCCGGGCGGCAAGGGGGTGAAAGAATCTGCCGTCCGGTGGGTCACCCCGTGGTTCAGGTACGGGGTGACCCACCGTTCCGCTGTGCCGGAGCGCGAGAAGGCGGAGCGCGAGAAGACGGGATTGAGAAGACGGGATTGAGAAGGCGGGGCGTGAGAAGGCGGGGCGTGAAAAAGAGCCGGACCCCGGCGCCCGGGGGGAGGGGCGCCGAGATCCGGCTCGGGGAGAGTCCCGGCGCCGGGGGGGGATTGCGGCGGGACTTGGTTCAGGAGGGTCCGATGGGTCCGATGGGTCCGAAGACCAGGTCTCCGGGACCCGAACACCTGGACCCTGAAGTCTTGTTCCCTGGGTCCAGCCGGTTAAGCGGCCTACTACAGCCATCTTTTACGCGGTCTTTCGCCACCCGGCGTACGCGGGCACACCCCGCCTACGCCGCCGCGTCGAACCCGGTGGACCGCGCCAGCTTCTTCAGCTCCAGCAGGGCGTGCTTCTCGATCTGCCGGATCCGCTCGCGGGTGAGTCCGTGCTCCTTGCCGACCTCGGTCAGCGTGCGCTCGCGCCCGTCCTCGATGCCGTACCGCATCTTGATGATGGAGGCGGTGCGCTGGTCGAGGCGGCCGATAAGGTCGTCCAGTTCCTCGCTGCGCAGCAGCGTCAGCACCGACTGCTCCGGCGAGACCGCCGACGTGTCCTCCAGCAGGTCACCGAACTGGGTGTCGCCGTTGTCGTCCACCGACATGTTCAGCGAGACCGGGTCGCGGGCCCAGTCCAGGACGTCGATCACGCGCTCGGGGTTCGAGCCGAGCTCGGCGGCGACCTCCGCGGGCTCCGGGTCGCGGCCGTGCTCGCGGTTGAACTCGCGCTGCACACGGCGGATGCGGCCCAGCTCCTCCACGAGGTGGACGGGCAGCCGGATGGTGCGGGACTGGTCGGCGATGGAGCGGGTGATGGCCTGCCGGATCCACCAGGTCGCGTAGGTCGAGAACTTGAAGCCCTTGCGGTAGTCGAACTTCTCGACCGCGCGCACCAGGCCGGCGTTGCCCTCCTGGATCAGGTCGAGCAGGGGCAGTCCGCTGCGGGGGTAGCGGCGGGCCACGGCGACGACCAGGCGGAGGTTGGAGCGGATGAACACGTCCTTGGCGCGCTCACTCTCCTCCACCAGGGCCTCGAGCTCCTCGCGGGTGGCGTCGGCCTTGGCTTCCTCGTACCCGTCGAGGACCTGCCGGGCGAACACACCCGCCTCGATCATCTGGGACAGCTCGACTTCCTTGGCGGCGTCGAGCAGCGGCGTACGCGCGATCTCGTCGAGGTACATGCCGACCAGGTCGCGGTCGGCGATCTCGCCGCCATGGACGCGAACACTGCGTGCCGCGTCGGTAGACCCGCCGGTGGCGGACTTACGACGGGCGACGGCACGGGTTGCCATGCGTGCTCCCTTGCGATGTTGGGTCAGCGGGTGGTCCTTCGGACGCTGGGTCCCGGTACCGGTTGCTTTCCGGACTCTCCTCGGGTGCCCTGCATCCGATGGAAACAACGACTGGAAACCGGACAGAATTCCCAAGCCGTGCCGCTATTTTTCTGATCTTGCAGTACCCTGTCCGGCCACATGGGGAGGCGCGATGCCGTCGGAACGTGCAGAGTTGCAGGTCAGGCCGGGAGTCGAAAGCGACCTCGGGGCCCTCACCGACCTCTACAACCACTACGTTCGTGAGACGCCGATCACATTCGACACCGCTGTCTTCACCCCGGAGGAGCGCCGCCCCTGGCTGCTCTCCCACCCTGAAGACGGCCCGTACCGGCTGAAGGTTGCCACCGACACGGACCCGACAGGAACCTCACAGCGGATCCTCGGGTACGCCACGTCGAGCCCGTTCCGCGCGAAGCCCGCGTACGCGACCTCCGTGGAGGTCACCGTCTACCTCGCCCCGGACGCGGGCGGCCGGGGCATCGGCACCCTCCTCTACAAGGCCCTCTTCGAGGCCCTGGCCGGCGAGGACGTGCACCGGGCCTACGCCGGCATCGCACAGCCCAACGAAGCGTCCACGCGGCTGCATGAACGCTTCGGCTTCCGGCACGTCGGCACGTACCGGGAGGTGGGCAGGAAGTTCGGCCGCTACTGGGACGTGGCCTGGTACGAGAAGGACCTGTAGGCCCTCGCCGGCGGGGGTCAGCCGAACTGCACCGACCGCTTCGCCATTCCCAGCCAGAACCCGTCGATGACGGACTTCTGCGCGTCCAGCTCACCGCTCACGTCCGCCGCGCCCATGGTGACGAACAGGGGCGCGAAGTGCTCGGTGCGGGGGTGGGCGTAGCGCCCGGCCGGGGCCTTGTTGAGGAAGTCCAGCAGGGAGTCCACGTCCCGTGCCTCCAGCGCCCGCCGGCCCCAGTCGTCGAACTCCGAGGACCAGGTGGGCACTCCGCCACCGGTGTGGCGCAGGGCGGCGAGGTTGTGGGTGAAGAAGCCGGAGCCGACGATCAGGACGCCCTCGTCGCGCAGCGGGGCGAGCTTGCGGCC
Source organism: Streptomyces sp. NPDC058307 (assembly GCF_042880295.1). NCBI lineage: Bacteria > Bacillati > Actinomycetota > Actinomycetes > Kitasatosporales > Streptomycetaceae > Streptomyces > Streptomyces sp. NPDC058307. The sequence continues at coordinate 143,316 of NZ_JBHVYZ010000004.1, read as the reverse complement.
GATCTCCATGAGCCGGACCGGGTCGAGGGTCGGCATGGAGATCTGCAGGACGGGGATGTCGGCCTCGGGGAACATCTCGACGAGGGGGACGTAGGCGCCGTGGTCCAGTCCGCGGTCCGGGATGTCCTGCACGGGGATGCCGGGGGCGCGCAGCAACTTACGGACGGAATCGGCGAGTTGGGGGGCGCCGGGGGCGTCGTACGTCACCTTGTAGTAGTGCTCGGGGAAGCCCCAGAAGTCGTAGACGAGCGGGACGGGCCGCACCGCGCCGAGGGCGAGGGGGGCCTCCTCCCAGTGGGCGGAGACCATGAGGATCGCCTTGGGGCGGGGCAGCTCCGCGGACCAGGCGGCGAGCTCACCGGGCCAGACGGGATCGTCGGCGAGCGGCGGGGCGCCGTGGCTCAGATAGAGGGCGGGCATGCGCTCCAGCGTGGCGGCGGACATGGCGGGGACTCCTCCGGTACTTCCGATGCGTCGCGTGCTTCACATGGATCGAGTGCTTCAAATTTAAAGCTTCTACCGACATGACTGTACGCCTCACTTGTTTAAGGTTCAAGGAGAGAGCTCGTAGAGTGGGAAACATGAACACGGCATCCATCCCCGACGAGGAGCCCCAGTGGCTCGACGACGAAGAGCAGCGCATCTGGCGCTCGTACGTGCACGCCACGACCCTTCTCGAGGATCACCTCGACCGCCAGCTCCAGCGGGACGCGGGCATGCCGCACATCTACTACGGACTGCTCGTCGGCCTCGCCGAGGCCCCGGACCGGCGGCTGCGGATGACCGAGCTGGCCATGAAGGCGAAGATCACCCGGTCCCGGCTCTCGCACGCGATCGCCCGTCTGGAGCGCAACGGCTGGGTGCGCCGGGAGGACTGCCCGGACGACCGGCGCGGCCAGTTCGCGGTGCTCACCGACCCGGGCCTGGAGATGCTGCGGGGCGCCGCGCCGGGCCATGTGCGGGCCGTACGCAACGCCGTCTTCGACCGGCTCACCCCGGAACAGCAGAAGTCCCTCGGCGAGATCATGCAGATCGTCGCCGAGGGACTGCAGCCGAACGAGGCGGGCGCGGATCTGCCCTGGCTCCGCTGAGCCGCTCACTCAGCTGGGCCAGGGCAGTTCCTGGGGTCGTACGTACGGGGCGTCCCCTTCCCCGTACGTACGTGGTTCTCGAAGGGGTACGACCGGCCGGTCGCCGTCAGTGGGCGACGACCGGGATCGCCAGCTCCTCCTCGGCGCCCTCGCCGGACCCGGCCACGACGGCCGTGTCCGTGCGGCCGGCGTTGACGAGGGTCACGACGATCACCGCGGCGAGCACCAGCATGCCGACGGCAAACCAGATCGCGTTGGTGTAGCCGTGCACCTGGCCCTCCAGCGTCACCAGCTGCTGCTGCGACCTGGAGGTCGCGGAGCCGATGTGGTCGGCGATGTAGGAGGTCGTGGCGGAGGCGGCGATCGTGTTCAGCAGGGCCGTACCGATCGCACCGCCGACCTGCTGCGAGGTGTTGACCATCGCGGAGGCGACACCGGCGTCACGGGGCTCGACGCCCAGCGTGGCCAGGGACATGGCCGGCATGAACGCCGTACCCATGCCGAGGCCGAGCAGCAGCATCGCCGGCAGGATCGTCGAGGAGTACGACGAGCCGATCTCCAGCTGGGTCATGAGGAGCATGCCGACCGCGGCGACCAGGAAGCCGGGGCCCATCAGCAGCCGCGCCGGGACGCGGGTCATCAGGCGGGCGCCGATCTGGGTCGAGCCGATCATCATGCCGACGATCATCGGCATGAAGGCGAAGCCGGTCTTGATCGGCGTGAAGCCCTTCATGATCTGCAGGTAGTAGGTCAGGAAGAGGAAGGTGCCGAACATCGCGATGATCGCGATGCCGAGCGAGAGGTAGATCCCGCCGCGGTTGCGGTCGGTGACGACGCGCAGCGGCAGCAGCGGGGCCTTGGTACGGGCCTCGGTGACGACGAACGAGATCAGCAGGACCGCGGAGGCGACGAACATGCCCACGGTCACGGAGTCGCCCCAGCCGTTGGACTCGGCGCGGGTGAAGCCGTAGACCAGCGCGACCAGGCCCAGGGTGGACAGCAGGACGCCGGGGATGTCGAGCGGGTTGCGGTTGCGGCCGCCCTCGGGCTCACGGATGACGAAGTACGCGCCGAGCGCGGCGACGATCGCGAACGGGATGTTGACGAAGAACGTCCAGCGCCAGTCCATGTACTCGGTCAGCACACCGCCGAGGATGAAGCCCACGGCGCCGCCGCCGCCGGCGATCGCGCCGTAGATGCCGAAGGCCTTGGCGCGCTCCTTGGCGTCCGTGAACATCACGGCGAGCAGGGAGAGCGCGGCGGGCGCGAGCAGCGCGCCGAAGACGCCCTGCAGGGCACGGGCACCGAACATCATGGCGCCGCTGGTGGCCGCGCCACCGAGCGCGGAAGCGCCGGCGAAACCGATCAGACCGACGACGAAGGCGTTCTTGCGGCCCCACAGGTCGGCTATGCGGCCGCCGAAGAGCAGCAGTCCGCCGAAGGCGAGCGCGTAGGCCGTGACGACCCACTGACGGTTGCCGTCGGAGATGCCCAGGTCGGTCTGGGCGGAGGGCAGGGCGATGTTCACGATGGTCGCGTCGAGGACGACCATCAGCTGGGCGAGCGCGATGAAGACGAGCGCTTTCCAGCGGTTGGCGTCACCGGACACGGCCGGTGCGCCGGAGGCCTTTGCGGCTGTTGCAGACATGGGGGTACCCACTTCGGGACTTCGGAACGGAAAAATAATGTCGAAAGGGGACGGTCCGTCGTCGGCGACGGCCGGTCGAAAGTCGAAGGTCGTTGTTGAGACTGTTCTCGCGCGCTGAACTAATCGGCGTCGGATCAGGCCTGGCGGAGGTCCTCCAAGGTCAGGGCCGTGCCCGGCAGCTCGGAGCGGGCCGGTGCCCGCAGTCCGTCCAGGAACAGCTGAAGCGTGCGGTGCACGAACCCGTCGAGGGTGAGGCAGCCGGTGCCGGCCGGGGGCCGGGACAGCTGGGCCACGGCGACCATCAGGTCACCGAAGCTCACGTCGCCGCGAAGCTGACCGGCCGCCCTCGCCCGGTCCATGAGCTGCTCGACGAGCTGCTCGACGCGTACGCGTGCGGCCACCAGGTCGGGGTGGTGCTGGTCGAAGGCGCCCTGGACCATCGGGCACAGCGCGGTGATCCGCTCGTCGGCGGACGCGTGCACGAAGCGCTCCAGAGCACTGAAGGCGTCCCCGGTCTGCGCGAGTGCGAGCTCGGCCGCCTCGGACGTCCGGTCCATGACGGAGCAGACGACCTCACGGACGAGTGCGTCGCGGTCGGGGAAGTTGCGGTACACCGTGGCGTTGCCGACGCCGGCCCGGCGGGCGATCTCGTCGAGCGGCACGTCGGGGCCGAACTCGGTGAACATCTCGCTGGCGGCGGTGACGATCCGCTCGCGGTTGCGCAGGGCGTCGGCGCGGGGCGCCTTGCGCTGTGCGGAGAGAGCGGTCTGCACGGTGTGCTCCTCGGTTGACGGTTGATCCGGGGACTCAATCCCCGTTTCGCTCGGACACTGGTCTAAACGGGGAGACGCTCCCCGGTTATTTCGGGTTGAGGAGAAATGATGATGTGACCTGAGTCACAGTCACGCGATACCCACGTTCGGTCTCCTCCAGCGCGCGTGCACCCCTGCCCCGGCAGAGGGTGATCGAAGAAGTGCAGCCTTGTGACCAGCGGCTGCCGCGCTCCGGAGGGTGCTCGCATGCCGTGGACCAGACGTCGGATACGCCCGCGCCGCGTCGCCGCCCTCGTGTCCGTGACCGCGCTGACCCTCACGGTCAGCACCTCGGCCGGCACCGAGCGCCCGGCCCCCGGGACCACGACCGCCGGCCCGGTCGCCCTGGCCCGCTCCGACAGCCACGGCGCCTGCCTGATCAGCGGCGGCCCGGCCGTCCAGATGTCCGAGGGCCTGCCCACGCCCGGCGGTTACTCCCGCTCCACCGGCACCGTCCGCGCCCTCACCCTGATGATCGACTTCTCCGACGCGCCCGGCTCCGGCACCGCCCAGAGCCGCTTCCGCGAGTTCTTCCCGCAGACCCAGGACTGGTTCCGAACCAGTTCCTACGGCCGTCTCGACTACCGCGCCGAGGCCCCGATCACCGACTGGCTGCGCATGCCCAGGTCCTTCCGGGCCTACGGCATAGAGCGCGGCGCCCCCTTCGACCCCGGCTACCGCCGACTCGTCCAGGACATCGTGGCCGCCGCCGATCCCCGGGTGGACTTCCGGTCGTACGACTTCCTGAACGTCCTGGTGACCCCGAACGCCGGCCCCTCCGCCCTCGACACGGTCCTGTCGGTGACCTTCGCCGGCAACACCGACGCCCCGGTCGCCGACGGCGTCCCCGTCGCCAACGCCTCCTTCGTGTACTCCCGCCAGGACGACGGCTCCGGTTCCTTCCCGCAGACCGGCTACCGCGTCCTGCCCCACGAGAACGGCCATGTCTTCGGCCTGCCCGACCTCTACACCCAGAACGGCGGGGGCGCGGTCGGTCACTGGGACATCATGAGCGAGGACTGGGGCACCAACAACGACCTCCTCGGCTGGCACAAGTGGAAGCTCGGCTGGCTGGACGCGACGCAGGTCAACTGCGTGACCGCGCCCGGGACTTCGGAGTACACGCTGACCCCGCTGGCCCGGCCCGGCCTCGGCACCAAGCTCCTCTTCGTCCCCCTCGGCAGGCGCACCGGCTACGCGGTCGAGCTGCGCACCCGCGAGGGGAACGACGAGACGGTGTGCCGGCCGGGCGTCCTCGTCTACAAGGTCGACGCGAACGTGGACACCGGCCGCGGCCCGGTCCGCGTCTACGACGCGCGCCGCAACAGCGGGGGCTGCACCCGCAGCCCCAACGTCCACGCGGAACTCTCGGACGCACCGTTCGCGGTCGGGGAGGAGTTCCGGGACCCGGTCAGGGGGGTGCGGGTGCGGGTGCTGGGGGTGGACGGGGACGGGAACTATCGGGTGGGGGTGATGCGGGGGTAGGGGGGTGGGGGGCAGGAACCGGCCCCTTGCGGGCCGTTCGAGGGCGGTGGCGCTGGGCGGATCGGCGGGGGCCGTGGCGCGCTGGGGGCGCGGTATCGGATTACCGTAGGCCTGCCGCGAACGCCGTACCGGAGAGCCGATGCCCGCTGAGACCACCACTCCCCCGCCGGTACCGCGGTCCGCCGTGCCGGACGAGGCGGTCACACCGCTGATCCGGGGGGTCGGGGTGCTGCGGGAGCTGACCGAGGCGGGCGGGACACTGAGCCTGAGCGGGCTGGAGCGCGCGACCGGCCTGGCACGTTCCACGGTCGACCGCATCACGTCGACGCTGGCCCGCATGGGATACGTCCGCCTCGACGGCCGGGACGCGGTGACGACCCCCCGCCTCATGGAACTCGGCAACGCCTATCTCGCCGCCCTGCGCCTGCCCGCCCTGCTGTCCGGACGGGCCGACGCCCTCGCCGGCGAACTGGACGAGTCGGTGTCGCTGGCCGTCGCCGACCGGGACGGCATCCGCTTCATCCACCAGGCCACCCGCCGCCGCGCGATGTCCCTCAGCTTCCGCATCGGCGACCTGCTCCCCGCCGAACGCACCGCGCCGGGGCCCCTGTTCGCCTCAGAGTGGACGGACAGCGACTGGCGGACATGGCACGAACGGCGGGCGGCGGACCCGGAGAACCGCGACTTTCCCGCCGTACCCCCACGCGAACTCCCCCTCCCCGATGGCGAGTTCGAGGCGAAGGCGGCACAGGCCGGCCGGGACGGCTGGGCGTTGGACGACCAGTTGATCGAACCGGGCCTTGTGGCGGTCTCCGTTCCCGTACGGGATCCCCGCACGGGCCGGATCGCCTGTGTGGCGAGCGTCGTGAGCCACACCAGCCGTCACACGGCGACGGACCTGCGCGACACCCTGCTGCCGCGACTGCGGGCGACGGTGGCCGAGATGGAACGCGAACTGGCCGCCGCCCCCGAACCGGACCCGGGCCCGCCGCCCTCGGGATCGGCCGCCTGGATCGGCACGGCCAAGAAAGAACTGGGCCGGGAGTTCGTCGAGTCCCTCGCGCGTGGCCTGACGGTCCTGACGGCGTTCGGCGAGGGCAGGGCCGCGCTGACCCTGACGGACGTGGCCCGGGCGACCGGCCTGACGAGGGCGACTGCCCGCCGCGCCCTGATCACCTACGAACACCTCGGCCTGGTCCGCGGACACCCCGAGTCCCGCACCTTCGGCCTCACCCCCCGCGTCCTGTCCCTGGGCTTCCCACCCCTCTCCCGTACGACCCTCCCCCGCATCGCGGCCCCCCACCTGGCCGACCTCTCGGCACTCGTGGGGGAGTCGACGGCACTGGCGATCCTGGTGCCGTCGGGCTCGGACGCCGGCCCGGAGATCCAGTACACGGCGAGGGCCGCGTCCCCCCGGATCATGGGCGTCGACATCAGGGTGGGCACCCGGCTGCCCGCCGCGGCGACCTCCCTGGGCCGGGTGCTGCTGACGGAGAACCAGGGGTACGCCCTGCTGGACGAGGACTGGGAGGACGGCCTGCGCACCATCGCCGTCCCCCTCCGCGACCGTACGGGCAGGGCGGTCGCCGCGGTGAACGTGGCCCTGCACGCGGCGGGCCGCACGGAGCGGGAGTGCGTCGAGGAGATCCTCCCGGAACTGCGCCGCACGGCGACCCGCATAGAGCAGGAACTCCACACGGCAGGCCACTTCACCCGGGTCGCCCTCCTCTGAATCGCCCTCCTCTGACAGGAGGATCAGGTGGGGATCAGCTGGTGACACCGCCGTCGACGACGAGGTCGTGCCCGACGACGAAGCTCGACTCGTCGGACGCCAGCCACAGCACCGCGGCCACGATCTCGTCCGTCGTCGCGACGCGGGCGATCGGAACCGTCGTCGCCAGCCGGGCGGCACGGTCGGCATCGCTCTCTCCGGGACGCAGGGACATGCCGGTGTCCGTGGCACCGGGGCTGACCGCGTTGATGCGCACGTTGTCCTTGATGTGGTCCAGGGCGGCGACCCGGGTGAGGGTGCTCACCGCGGCCTTGGACGCGGCATAGGCGGCCATGCCGGGACGGCGCCCGTGGTAGCCGATGTTCGACGCGGTGTTGACGATGACGCCGCCGCCGTTCGCCCGCATGTGCGCGATCTCCTGTTGCATGCCGATCAGGACGCCGTTCAGGTTGACGTCCAGCACGGACCGCCACACGGACAGGTCCAGGTCGCCGACCGGGGCGGGCTTGCCGAAGATGCCCGCGTTGTTGTGGGCGATGTGCAGACCGCCGTGACGCTCCACCGTGGTGCGCACCAGACGCTCCATGTCCTCGGGCCGGGTGACGTCGGCGACGACCGCGTCGGCCACACCACCGTCCTCGTCGACAAGCCGCACGGTCTCCTCGATGGACTCCGGCCGGGCCCCGACGGCCACGACGATGCCACCCTCGCGAGCAAAGGCCCGCGCGGCGGCCCGGCCGATGCCGGATCCGGCCCCGGTGACGATGACGACCTTGTCCTTGAAACGGGCGGTCATGGGGGGTGCTCCTTGGTACGTGTCGTGATGGATGGACGGGGACTGGGGGCCGCCCCGACCGCGCACACGGCGACGGCGACGAAGGCGAACCGTAGCCGGAGTCCAGGGCGAGCACCGCGGTAATAAACAGACCTCGGCAACGACGGGAGACCACCAAGCTTGGAAACCGGGCGGAGGCATCAGCCCCGGCCCCACCACCCCCACCTGATCCGCTAACCTGTCAGGGACCGCCCTCCGCGGCGGTCCCCGCCTTCGTAGCTCAGGGGATAGAGCACCGCTCTCCTAAAGCGGGTGTCGCAGGTTCGAATCCTGCCGGGGGCACCAGACAAAAGGCCCCGGACCGATCATGGTCCGGGGCCTTTGACATCCACTTTTGACATCAACGGGTGCGGTCGCTGACGACCGAAACGCCTCTTGAGCAGCCGATCCATGTGACTGATGGCCTCCCGCTGGGTGCCCTGCACGACGTGCGTGTACACGTCTATGGTGATGCTGATCTGGCTGTGGCCGAGGATCTCACCGGCACCATCACGTATGCGGCAAAGCTCAGCGAGTCGATCATCGTCGAGTCCGCCGAGGAGACCATCAGCGGCTCGATCTCTTACGCCAAGACCACCACCACTACCCTTGGGGGGTCGTGGAAGGTTCCCGCGAGCCAGAAGGACGGATGGCTCGCCCTCGGCTCGAAGGGCTACTCCTTCAACTGGGAGCGCGGCTCCTATAACGGTGGCTGCAAGTTGATCGTCTCGAACCACGGGACCGCCAAGCTCCCGGCGCTCTCGCCCTACATCGCCCACTCGTGAGCTGAGGACGATCCGATGAAGCGCTCTCTGCTGGCCGCATCCCTGTCGGCCCTGGCCCTGGTGTCGGCCTGTTCCGGCGGATCTCACTCCCAGGCGACCGCCTCCCACGTGTCGACGTCGTCGCGGGCGGAAGCGACGGCGGGGTCCGACGCGGCCCCCTCTCCGGAGTGGACCCCGACGAGCCCGGACCGCCTTCCCAATCCGGTCCAATCGCCACTCCCTGTCGGGTCGAAGACGTGGTACACGGGGTCGGGTCGCGGCGCGGGCGGCGTCACGCTTCCGGCGTCAGCGGGGAAAGCCTCATCCATCACGGTGATGTGGACATGCGCCGGTCCCTCCAAGTTCAACGTGATCGCCGCTGGAAAGTCCCTTGTCGGGTCTCAGTGCAGTGACGGCAGCGGCGTGTTCACAGCAGAGATTCCGCACGCCAAGATGCATGAACTGGCATGGAAGTTCTCGGCAGCCAATTCGGTGATCTGGCGGATTGTTGTCACCCAACCATCTGGGAAATGAACAATTCACCATGAGCATCACGGTTGGCCGCGCCGATCCCCCGCGCCCGTTTTAGGCGTGCAGCGCTTCTGGCTGACATCAAGTTCGGCCAGAAGCACTGCACGCACGTATGTCGTAGATTTCCGGGTGCCTTAACAACGGCTTACACAAACATGAGCCGGGAACCTTACCTATAGGTATCCCGGCTCGCCGTTGGCCGCGAGCCGTTTCAGGGATTGCTCCAGCAGATCCAAAAACTGCCGCTCAGGTACTGGCCGATCATGCTAATGGCAGGAGACTGGGCGAGGCCACTGACAACGACCGCCCCGTCCGTCTCACTTTCCGTCTCATTCAGCCCGGTTCACCGACGTTCGGCCAAGACCGGGAGTGCGTCCCACCCTGTGGCCAGCCGCTCATGAACGCAGGTGAACGACCCTGAACGCACGTCGGCGCCCCACCACAATCGGAAAGCGTGGTGCCCCAGGAGGGGATCTCCCGGAGCTTTCCGTCGACACTCTGTCGCCGCGCTTGCCATGATGAGTCGATGTCCGAGCACCGTGAGCCAGGCTCCTCCCGCGCGCCGAGCCCAGACGCCATAGTTCAGAGCTGGCCAGCAACCGTCGCCGCGCTGCCGCTGGGTTCTCGGGTCAGTGGACGTGTCATCGCGCGGCCGGCGTTCGGGGTGTTCTTCATGATTGACGGCGTGTCGAACGCGGTGGGACTCGCAGAGATCACAAGCATGCCGCATCACATGGAGTTGCCCCCCATAGGCGCGTCGGTCACGGGCGAGGTCATCTGGCATGCGGACCACAACCATCAGATCAGGATCAGGCTCCACGAATGGAACTCTCCGAGCTGCTCTCCCCCGCACCCTTCGGACCGATCTTTCAATGAACTCGCCTGCCCACGTAGCGCACCGCGGACTGACCTACGGCAGCAGTGAGTGTCTAACTGCGTGACAACGCCGACGAACACCGGCGAACGCGTGCGGACGTCTGCGGACCATCGGCCCAGTTGAGAGGCACGCCAGTTCAAGGCAGTACTCCCGCACCAATTGCTTCGGGACGAAGAGGTCACTCAGTTAGGGTGCGCCCCATGCCCAACAAAGCCCCGGCCTGTCCAGAGTGCCGCCAAGCTCTGGAGTCTGGCGGCCTGGTGCTCTCCGAGCGCAAGGACGACGGCCGGCGGACCTGTCGGTCGCTGTGGAGGTGTGCCGATGGGCATGTCTGGTGGAGCTGGGCAGACCGACCGGACGAACCGTTGGAGATCTGCCCGGTACCAGGGCTGTTCCGCTGACATCCAATGTTGACATCAACGAGCACGGACAGCGGCGACAACCGGCGGTCATGTATGACACCAGTGCGCGAGGTGGGCCCCAATTTCTCCCCCAGGGAGAGCTCCTGCTCGGCCTCGGACTCCTCGTTCGGGGCCGTTGGCGTGAGCGCACGGAGAACGGGTCGCCGGTCCTGTCAGGAGTCGAACTGGCGGGCGTCGCCGATCCGGAGCGATGCGTGGAGTTGACGCAGACCACCGGTTTGTACCAGGTGGCACGTGGCGGCGGACGAGGTGTGCGCCTCATTCAAGACCGTCATGGCGACTCCACGGCTCTGGTCGCGGGTGGGACGGCCGACGCTGACGATGGGATGGGCGTCGGCCCCGACTGACGCCCCGGTGAGGGCGTGCGTTCACACGTACACGGACCCGAGCGTTCAGCGGCTTCGCGTTCCAACCGCCGTTTGCCGGTCGGGCAGGCCTCAGGAGCGGCTTCCTGCGAGCCGAGGAGAAGCACATGAACCATGCGGATCCTCCCCACGGCAAGCAGACGGCAAGCGATACGGCCCGGCCGCCCAGGCCGGGCCGCCACCAAGCGTTGCTCGCTGTCCTGCGTACGGTCATGACGACGACCGGACTTGTCCTCGGGTACTACTTGTTGCCCATGGACACGGAGTTCTCGGCCGGCTCGGCGGTTGGACTCATCGTGGGCCTGATGGCCATGCTGGCGCTTTTCGTCTGGCAAATCCGTAGGATCACCTCCTCCCCCGCCCCTCGTCTGCGGGCGGTCGAGGCCCTCTCCACGACTCTTCCGCTCTTCCTGCTGCTCTTCGCGGCGGCCTACTACCTGCTCGGGCGCAGCACGTCCGGCAGCTTCAGTGAGTCCCTCTCGAGAACCGACTCGCTGTACTTCACCCTCACCGTGTTCAGCACGGTCGGCTTCGGCGACATCACCGCCGTCACGCACACGGCCCGCGTCCTCACGATGGCTCAGATGACCGGCGACATCCTGCTCGTCGGCGTGGCCGCCCGTGTGGTGGCCGGTGCGGTGCAGGCCGGTCTGCAACGGAAGGAGGAGAGGGACAGGTAGCGGAGAGGGGAGGCCGGGGCGCGGAGACAGGGCCTCGGCGATCACGACGGCGGACGGACGTCAGGCGGCCACGCGGTCTGCGCCTCGGCGCATCACCGACGAGGAGTTCGCGTGTGCCGTACCTCTTCAGGCTGCCTCGGACGCCAGTTGGCCGCTGCTGATGGCGTCGACGAGTGCCTGGTGGTCCTGTTCGTTCTGGTCGGCGTAGTGCTCGGCGAATGTCAGCAACGCCCGGTCGAAGGAGTCGCCGCCTCCCAGGTAGGCGGCGATGGCGATCCGGTCGCCGGACCTCGCATGGGCGCGGGCCAGGGTCGCCCCGCAGAGCGCGCCGAAGGTACGCATGCCTCGCGGCACCATGTCCTCGGCCACCGCGACCCCCTTCCAGTCCCGCAACTGCCGTACGTAGAAGTCCCGCCGTCGGCCATCGAGCCCTTCGACCCGCTCCCAGCCCAGGAAGATGTCGCTGGTGGCCTGCATCAGCCGCTGCCCGGAGACGACCCGCTCGCCCTGCGTCCGGAAACGGGGGCCCCCGACGTGTGGTGCCAGCACCGACTCGTCGGCCTCCTTGGCCTGGAGGAAGAGTGGATCCTCGCCGTCCCTGCCCAGCAGGAGCACGATCCAGCAGCGGGTGCCGACGCTGCCGACCCCGACCACCTTGCGGGCCATGTCGGCCACCCGGTACTGCTCGAGAAGGAAGCGCCGGTCCGACTGCAGGGTCTGGCCATAGCGCTCGATGAGCTGGCGGATCTGCTGCTCCAGACTGCCGCGCTGAGCATCCGGCAACAGGTCCTGGAGGGGGATGATCAGCGGCGGATCGGGAGTGATGCGGCGCTTGCCGTCGGTGACGCGGGTCAGTTTCTCGAAGACCTCGAGGGTGTCGTGGGAGCGCGCCTTCGCCGTGGCCTTCGCCCAGCGGCCGCGGCCACGCGCGGAAAGGTCCGCCCCGAACCGCTCACGTACCCAGTCCACGTCGAACTGGGCGTACCAGACGCTCAGATTGCCCATCCCGGCGAAGTCGCGCATGTGCTCGCGGTAGGACCGCACCGTCGCCCGCACGATCCCTGCCCGTTCCTTGTCGCTGAAGCCGTTCAGCCGGCCGGCGATGACGAGGCTGGCGGCCAGGCGTTTGACGTCCCACTCCCAGGGGCCCGGCAGCGTCTCGTCGAAGTCGTTGATGTCGAACATGAGGCGGCGCTCGGGCGAGGCCAGCAGCCGGAAGTTCAGCATGTGCGCGTCGCCGCACAGCTGCGTCGTGAACCCCGACCTCGGCGTGTCCGCGAGATCCGAGGCCATGATGGCGGCGGCCCCCCGGTAGAAGCGGAAGGGCGACTCGGCCATCCTGCCGTAGCGGATCGGTACGAGTTCGGGCACCCGTGTCGCCGACTGCTTCTCGATGATCTCCAGCGGATCCGGCCGCTTCGGCCCGGGGGCGAACTCGGCGTGGCTGCTGCGGGGTACCGTGGCCCGCGCCCCCTTGCCGAGTGCGGCCCGCTCCTGGGGGGTGCGGTGCCGTAGCGCGTGTCCGTCCAGCCTGTTTTCCGTCATGGCAGCGGCTCCGAGAGTGGTTGCCGACGCGCAGGCGATGCCGATGGCGGTGGCGCTGGCGGCGGTGGGCGTCGGCGGAGGATTGACCGCTCCGACACGTGCAGGCCGTCCTCAGGCGTCGCTGCGCTCAGGGCACACAGGCCACTGCTTTCGGGGCGTGCTCCGACCCGGCCGTGTCACAGGGGCATACGAGCTTCTCCATCTCCACTCAACGTATCCCTGGAGGCGGCTTCCGGCGAGCCGGGGCGGTACGGACTCTTCCGGGCTCGTACCGGCTCTTCCAGACTCGTACGGGCTCGTACGGGCTTGTACGGGCTCGTACGGCTCTCGGTCTGACCACGCGTCAGTGAGCGGTGCCGACCGCCTGGTCAGCCGGCGCGGCGGAAGCCCCGTCCAGGAATTCGCGGATCGCGAAGCCCACCAGCACGATCACCGTGGTCCACACCACGACCATCGTGGTCGGGTAACTCCAGGTGAACAGGACGATCGCTGCGACCACCACGATCGCGACCCCGATCCACCGTTTGAAGCGGTGCACGAACCGCCCGACCGCACCCAGGCGGAGCCCTCCGGACTCCGCCACGTCACGCAGGGCGCCGATGCTTCCGCGGCAGCCCTTGCGAACGAACACGGCGGCCCGGGACGGCCCACTGAGGAAAGCGCCGACGGCGACGATGAGGGCCACGGCCCCGAGCGCCCGTACACCGGCGCGCAGGAACCTGATCAGCGCGTCGTACACCGCACCGGCGGCGGCCGGGGAGGCGCCGGAGGGCAGATGGTCGAGGTAGACGTCGCGGAAGACGGTGAGCGTGATCCCGAGGACCAGCATGGCCACGAAGACCGCAGACCCGACTCCGATCAGCGCGTGTCGGCGGTTGAACGCCGTGTACACCCCCGCCGCAGCCACCAGCAGGGCGATGAGGGGCAGCCAGCTGCCCATGATCTCCAGGACCCTCATATAGGTCTTGATCTTGCCGAGGTCCTTCGACTGGACCACCACGAAGTCCGTGTGGATGTCCGGGATCTTCGCGGCGACTCCGAGGCCGGCGCCGACCAACCGCTCCTTGACCTGCGCCACGATCGGTGCCACGTCGATGGCCACCTCGTCGTTCTTCAGCGAGACCGCGCCGCCGCCCTCGCCCGTCAGGGCCTTGTCGACGGACGAGTGCACCCTGCGGTTGGCGTCCACCCAGACCGTCTCGAAGGCGCTGCTGCTGACCACCCGTTCCACGGTGCCGCTGACCAGCTGCTTCAGACCGCTCGTGATCGGCCCGTCCAGGTTGCCGACCAGCTGGGCCGCCTTCGGCGGGACGCCCTTCTCCGACACGGCGTCCTGCAACTGCTTGACCAACGCGTTCACGTCGATCTGCGCCAGCACCACGTCGGTGACCCGGTTGGTGACGGCCTTCTGCACATCCGGATCGGAGGCCAGCGGCCCCACGGTGGCGACATAGCGGTCCGTGTCCCGCACGATGCTGTTCGCCCAGACCGCGACGACGGACAGCAACGACAGCAGGGCGGCAAGGAGGATGAGCAGGACCGAGCCCGTGGATCGCAGCCGGTGATGCCGCGCCGCCTCCGGGCCGTGGGCGCTCTCCAGAGCGCCCACCCGGTGCCGCAGTTCATCGAGTTCGCTGCGTTCCCGGGCCGAGAGCTGCTCGTCGCCTTCGTTGCTCATGGGCACAAGAAGATCCGTACGGTGCGGCACACGCGACCCGGGTGGGCCCGACGGGTGAGTCCGTCACGAGGTGCGATCGCAGTGGTCCGGTGATGCAATGGCATGGGGGAAGGCAGCCACAAGCCCAGAGGTGACGCCGTGAGCGACGCATTCGATGAAGTCGACACATCCGGCGAGATGGGACCGATCGACTATCTGGTCGTCGAGTTTCCCGGTAACCGAATGACCGGCGAGGGCCTCCCCCTCCTGGTCGACCTGGTGGACCGTGGCCTCATCCGCATCCTCGACCTGACGTTCATCCGGAAGGACGCCGACGGATCCGTGATCGCTCTGGAGATCGGCGATCTCACCGGCGACGGTGCGCTGGACCTGGCCGTCTTCGAGGGAGCGTCCTCCGGGCTGCTGGGCCAGGACGACCTCCAGGAGGCGGCCGCCGCCCTGGAGCCCGGGAACTCCGCGGGCGTCCTGGTCTACGAGAACGTGTGGGCCGCGCCGTTCGCCGCCGCCCTGCATCGCGGCGGTGCCGAACTGGTCGCCTCCGGAAGAATCCCCGCGTCGGTCGTCATGGCCGCGCTCGACTCGACCGAAGCCACTTCCTGAAGAGCGAGCCTGAAGAGCAAGGGGGAGTGAGAAGGGAGACCACCATGCCCGGTCTCATCCGAGGAGTCGCCCGCACGGCCGTCGTCGCCGGGACGGCCACCGCCGTATCGAACCGTGTGTCCCGTCGCCAGCAGGGCCGATGGGCCGCTCAGCAGCCCGCGCCGCAAGCGGCATACCCTGCTGAGCCGCCCGCGGCTCCCGCGGCACCGGCGGCCTCCGACACGGCCAGCAGGATCGAACAGCTGAAGCAGCTGGGGGAGCTCAAGGCCCAGGGCATCCTCACCGAAGCGGAGTTCGAGGACCAGAAGCGCAAGCTCCTGAACTCCTGACCCCCCTTGCGTGACGCCGGCAGGTCACCCTGACTACTGACGGGATCTTCCGCGATGCCTGGACACGGGTCACCCGTGTCGGTCCGTGCCGGCCCACTGGGAGCTGTACTCCGCGCGCCAAGGGGGCCCGCACAAGCGATACTGGTGAGTGCTCGCATGCTGACGCTCCCGGTGTGCCGTGGGCCATGTGCCGCGGATGTGACCGGGTCCGCTGTCCCGCGTACGGCGGGAACCCCAAGTCCGGGAACGTCACGCCGTGTTCCCCCGGCCGCGCCGGCCGGCGTATCGACCCGGGGCACGGCTCTCCATACCTCCCGAAACAAGAAACGGGGGACCCAGGATGTGTCGCTGGATCGCCTACTCGGGTACGCCCATTCTTCTCAGCCAGGTTCTGTTCAAGCCGGAACACTCCTTGATCGACCAGAGCCTGCACTCCCGGATGGGGGTGGAGACGACGAACGGTGACGGCTTCGGTATCGGCTGGTACACGCCGGAGGCGGACACTCCCGCGATTCTGCGGGACGTCT
>NZ_JBHVYZ010000004.1:106752-127318 GCF_042880295.1 Streptomyces sp. NPDC058307 | reverse complement strand
TTTCTGCGGGACGTCTCCGACGAGACCCGCCTCGTCGTGTCCGAACCGCTGGGCGCCCTTTCCGGCGCCTGGAACGAGGTGCCGGAGAGCAGCTACGGCGTCATCCAGCCCGGTGATGACACCCTCCACGCTTTCCGGCCCGCCCTGCCGGCCGACTGGGTCCTGACCTGAGCAGCACGCCTCAGCACACCTCACAGGGATGGTGAGCGCGGTGGCCGAGCCCTATGGGAACGCCGGAGAAGCGGCGTTCCCGATCGTTCCGGCGGTTCCGTACGCCGACCCGCTGGGAGACCCGTTCCTGCGCACCCGGTTCGCCCTCCCCGCGCGGCCCGACACCTTCCTGCGGCGGCAGCGGCTCCTCGACCACCTCGACCAGGCTCTCGGGACGCCGTTGACCCTGCTCAACGGGGTGGCCGGGGCCGGCAAGACCCTGCTGGCGGCGGACTGGGCCGACGGGCTGCGGCGACCGGCGACCGACGGACTGCCGCCGCCGGTCGCCTGGCTCACCGTGGAGTCCGGGGACCGGCGTCCGGGGGTGTTCTGGGCGTACGTCCTTCAGGCGCTGCGCGCTTGTGGTGCGCTGGCGGCCGACGGGATCGGGACTCCGGCGGACGCGAGCGAAGTGGACCAGAAGCGACTGGCCGCGCTCGCCGCCGAACTGAACGCCCGCGACCGGCCCGTGGTCCTCGTGCTCGACGAGTACGACCGGGTGACCGCTCCGGAGGTCGCGGAGCAACTGGAGTTCGTCCTGCACCACGCCGGGCGGGGGCTGCGCCTCGTCATCGTCGCCCGCACCGAACCGCTGCTCCCGCTGCACCGTTACCGGGCGTCCGAGGAGCTGACGGAGATCCGCACCGTCGAGCTCGCCTTCACTGCGGACGAGGCGGTCACGCTTCTCGAGCTGCACGGTCTGAGCCTTCCGCGCTCCGCCGCCGGTGCCCTGGTGGACCGTACCCGCGGCTGGGCCGCCGGCCTGCGTCTGTCGGCCCTGGCCGCTCGGGAGAGTGCCGACCCGGAGCTGTATCTGAAGGAGTTCGAGGCGGACCGCAGTACGGTCGCGGACTTCCTGCTGGCCGAGGTTCTCAAGGGACAGCCGGAGGAGACGCAGGACCTGCTGCTGCGCGTCAGCGTCCTGGACCGTTTCTGTCCCGATCTGGCCGACGCGCTGACCCTGCGGGCCGATGCCGGACCCGTTCTCGCCGGGCTGCACCGCGACAACGCGTTCGTCGAGCACCTCGGGCACTCCTGGTACCAGCTCCACCCGTTGTTCGGGGAGATCCTCCGGGTCCACCTGCGCGAGCGCCTGCCCGGCGTGGAGCCGGAACTCCACCGGCGGGCCGCGCACTGGCTGCGCGGTTCCGGACACCTGCCGGAGACGCTCGTCCACGGCGCCGCCGCGGGCGACTGGGAGTTCACCGCCAGTGCCTTCATCGACGACCTGGCGATCGGACAGCTCTTCGACGGGCTGTACTCGGGTGACCTGGACCGGCTGTTCTCACGGATGGGGCCGGAAGCCCGGAGTCCGGCGACGGACCTCGTACGCGCGGCCCACGACCTGTCCCGGCGCGACCTGGACCGTGGTCTGCCCCGACTGCGCCGCGCCGGGAAGCAGCTCGCCGCCGACGACGCGCCCGGCCTGGCGCCCGCCCAGCTGAGCTGTGCGCTCCTGGAGGCGCTGGCCGCCCGGCTGACCGGATGTCCGCCACGGGCTGAGTCGGCCGCCGAGTCGGCCGCCGGGCTCCGGCCGGACGTACCGTCGCAGCTCCTGGACAAACACCCCGAGATCTCCGCTCTGCTGCTGACGCATCTGGGGTCGGCGCGCCTGTGGGCCGGGCGTTTCGAGGATGCGCGCACCGCCTTCACCACCGTCCTTGGCATGCCCGGAGCAGCGTCCACCCTGCTGCCCCGGGAGGAGTCGATGGCGCACCTGGCCCTGCTCGACTATCTGAACGGCTGGCCCGCCCGGGCGGAGCGCAAGGCTCTGGCGGCGGTGTCCGAGACGGAGCGCTTCGGCTTGTCCCAGCCGCCGGGTTCGGGCATCGAGACGCTGGTCCTGGCGGCCGTGGCCGTCGACCGTGACGAGCTGGACCGGGCCCAGGTCCTCCTCGACGATGCGGCCGTCCCGTCGGGAGCCCGTGACCCGGTGCCGTCGGCGGGACGAGCCCTCGCCACCGCCCGTCTGCTGCTGGCCAGAGGCCGGGTGCGAGCCGCCGTCGAGGCGGCGGAGCCGGCCGTCTGCGCCGCGGTGGTCTCGCCCTGGGCGACAAGCCATGAGGCGCTCATCGCGTCCGCCGCTCACCTGGCCGAAGGGCGGGCGGACGAAGCAGCCGAGGTACTCCAGGGCGTGTCCGGCGACCAGCCGGCGTGTGTGGTGGAGGCCGCGGCGATCCAGCTCGCCGCCGGGCGTACCGACACGGCCCTCGGCCTGCTCGACGACATCCACACGCAAGGCGGCACGGGTCCGGCGGTGACCGTGCGGGCCGCGCTGGTGAGGGCTCAGGCCGCGGCGGGGGCGGGAGACACCGTCTCCGCCCGCAGACTCGTGGCACAGGCGCTCCTCGACGCCCGCCGCGAGCGGCTGCGGCGTCCGTTCCTGGAGGCCGGAGCGTGGATCCGGCCTCTTCTGGCCACGGCTCCGCTGGACGAGCTGGCCGGCGGCTGGCTCACGCCCCGTGCGCCAGGACGAGGGGAACAGCCCGCCCCCGGGGCGCCGCCCTCGCCGCTTGTCGCGGTGGAGTTGAGCGGACGTGAGTGCGACGTCCTGGAGCGGCTGTCCCGGATGATGTCCACGGAGGAGATCGCCGCCGACCTCTACGTGTCGGTGAACACGGTGAAGACCCACCTCAAGAGCGTGTACCGGAAGATGGCGGTGAACCGGCGCAGCGACGCGGTGCGCCGCGCCCGCGAACTCGGGCTGCTGTGAACGCGCGGGTTGCGCGGCGCGGTCATCTCAGGAGGGCCGGCGCAGGACACACATCTCAGGACACACATCTCAGGACGGCCGGCTCAGGACGGCCGGCTCAGGACGGTCAATGGCGCCGGTGGCGGCGCCAGTACCAGAGCGCGCCCACCGCTGCGGACGCCGCGGCCAGGACGATGCCGAGGACCGGCCACCGGCTGTCGGCGATGCGCAGGCCGGTCAGAAAGGTCACGGCGGTCAGGACGAGCGGAACGAGGAGGGAGAGGAGCGCGCGGAGCGCGGCCGCGATCACTTCCGGTTCGAGGCGGGAGGTCCGGTGGCGCGAGACGGGTGCGGTGTCGGCGAAGTAGTAGGCGAGGACACGCTCTGCCAGGCGGGCGTCGGTGCGCCGGTAGGTCATGGCCATGTACGGGAGCCAGACGAGGGGGGCGACCAGTCCGACCACGAGGACCACGCCGAGGAGCAGCCACCGCCAGGCCTGGACGGCCACCCGGCGTACACGTCGGCCCGCGTCGTGGTCCCCCCTGCCCGGCGTGAGCAGGCCGAGGAGGTGGGCCATGCGCAGGGTGACCTCCCACAGGGCCACCCACCGCTTCCAGCGCGTGAGCGGGCCGGCGGCGCGCCCGGTGCGGGTGAGCGCGTGCTGTGCCTGCCGGGTGTCCTCGTACGCGCCCTGCAGGACGAGGAGTTCCGCGGCGCGGGTGTCCGCCGTGGGGTCGCGGCCGTCGAGGGCGGCCAGCTCCAGGACCGTGCGGGCCTGGCGGAGCAGCGCGGCACAGAACGCGAGGGGAATGAGGACGAGGAACGGGCCGCCCACGAGGGCGCCCTCCGCTACGACGGTCGTGTGGCCGCGGGCGATCACCCGGGCCCGGAGTTCCGCATCCGTGGCGGTGGGGTGATCGCGCCGTAGTGCGGCGATCGCTCCGGGCACGGCCGGGCCGACGCTGCGGACAGCGAAGTCGGCGAGGAGTTCGGGGAGGTGTCCGGGATCCCTGACGACCGACGCCAGCAGCGAGCGCTCGGGGGAGGGCTGTTGATGGTTGATGGTCGATTGTCCCCCTTTTCGGACTCGTCTTCATGCGGCCGACGGCCTCGTCGGGGACGGAACCGACCCGTCCTCTCCCCCGTGGCGGGTGAGGCACAGGGCGTGCGCTTCGGATGCGATGGGAAGGTCGGCGGAGTTCGACCAGCCGAGTCCGGAAGGAGCCACCGGTGCCGAGTACCAGAACCGGAACGAGGACCGGCCCGGCCACGGCCCGTGCGGAGCGACGTGCCGAGCACCGGGCCCGCGCGGACTACACGGGCGGTGTCTACGGTTCCATGCTGGCGGCCTCCGTGGTGATCGGCGCCGGCTCGCTGGGCAAGTTCCCGCGCACCGAGCTGGTGCTGCTGCTGTTGCTCACCGGCGTGGTGTTCTGGCTCGCGCATGTGCACGCCCAGTTGTTCGGGGCGCGCCTGGCGCAACGGACTCCCGACCGCCGGGTCGTGCTCAACGCGTGCCGTGACGAGTGGCCGATCGTCAACGCCGCCGTCCCGCCGGCCGCCGCGGTGGCCGTCAGCCCGCTCCTGGGCATGGAGGTCCGCAGCGCCCTCTGGCTGGCTCTCTGCGTCGCCGTGGCCGGGCAGGTGGGCTGGTCCGTGGCCGCGGCCCGCCGCGCCGGTGCCGCACCTCGCCTCATGGCCGCCACCGCCGCGATCAACCTGCTGCTCGGTCTGCTGATCATCTCCTTCAAGATCTTCCTGAAACACTGAGTGAGGACAGAGGACAGCTCGTGCGCTACGAGATCCGGGTCGAGGGACACCTGTCGGAAACGCTGGCCCAGGCCTTTCCGGAGCTGGGCCATGTGGTGATGTCCGGCCAGACCGTCCTGTTCGGCCGCGTCGTGGACGAAGCGCACCTGTACGGACTGCTGGCTCGCTGCCAGTCTCTGGGCCTGCGCGTCCTGGAGATGCGGCAGCTGCCGGAGTGAGGGCACCGGTTCGTACGGCGGCTCGGAGCCGCTCGGCCGTGAGCCGGCCGGAGCGGTGGGCGGTCCACGGTGCCTCGAAGTCCCGCTCGTTCTGGTCGGCGTAGGACTGGGCGAACTCGGAGAGCGCGGCGGTGAGAGGCCGGCGGCGATGAGTACCGCGCGGGCGACGGCGACGACGGCCGCGCTCCGGCGGGGGCGGAGCCGCCTGCGCTGCCACTCGGCGTCCGGCCCGGATCGGGGGCGTTCCGTCCCGGTGGCCGCAGAAACCTGACGGGCCGGCTTCGGGAGTTCTGACCTCGCCGCCCCTGCTGCGTCGCCGGATCACCCGTGGTGGGTGACCCCGACGCCGGGTGACAGGCGGACCCTGGAGCCGTCAGGTGCTCGTGCACCAGCCGCTCACACACCCCCGTCGGCGGTCCGGAAGGGGCCGTTCGATCACGCGAGGAGGAGCCATGACCACGCCGCGTCATTCGGCACCGCGCACCGGGCAGGTACCCGAGCCGGGCGGGACGGCCTCCGGCCCGATGGACGACTCCGCGCAGGTCCTCGGTCAGGTCGGCCGTTCCTGGACCTGGCTCCTGGCCTCGGCCGTCGCGACCCTCGTGCTGGGCGTCCTGGTACTGGTCTGGCCGGATGCGACGCTGCACGTCCTGGCGGTCCTCATCGGTCTGCACCTGCTGGTGACCGGCGCCTTCCGGTTCGTGGACGTCTTCGCACACGAGGGGCACGAACGGTTCCCGGGGCTGCTCGTGTCCGTGCTGTACGTCCTCGCCGGCGTGCTGTGCCTGCGGAATCCGCTGCAGACGATCACCGCGCTCTCACTGATCGTCGGGGTCGTCTGGCTGGTGTCCGGCATCCTCGTCCTCTACACCGCCGTGGCCTCGGAAAACCTGCCCCACCGTGGCGCCTTCCTGGGCATCGCGGTGCTCGCCGTCGTCGCGGGGATCGTGGTGCTCGCCCTGCCGGCCGAGTCGGCCCACGCCCTGACCCGGCTGCTCGGCCTGTGGCTCGTCCTGCTCGGCCTGGGCGAGGCGGTGGCCGCCCTCGCGTGGCGGGCCGCGTCCGGGACGACCCATCGCGCTCCCTCCGCCGAGACGGACCTGACGGACCTG
Source organism: Streptomyces sp. NPDC058307 (assembly GCF_042880295.1). Taxonomy (NCBI): domain Bacteria; kingdom Bacillati; phylum Actinomycetota; class Actinomycetes; order Kitasatosporales; family Streptomycetaceae; genus Streptomyces; species Streptomyces sp. NPDC058307. The sequence goes on along the minus strand of NZ_JBHVYZ010000004.1, from coordinate 121,316 downwards.
ACGCCGCACTCATGAACCCGGTCGCGACCCCCCACTCCCCCGGCGCCTCGACCTCGCGCCCCGCCCGCGCCGGAGCGCACACCGGAATCGCCGGACGCCGTCTCACGGACCACCGGGCATGGACCACCGGTGGTCTCGGCGCGGCCGGCGCACCGGCGCTGATGCTGGCGCCGGTGCTGGCGCTGGTGTTGCGGAACCACCCCGCCGTGGGAACGGTGGCACGCGTCGCGGGCCTCGTGGCGGCGATCCTCTCGGCCGCCGCCGGACCGGCCGCGAGGCACACGGACCGGACGGCGGCCCCGTGAGCCAGGGCCGGGAAACCCGGCCCGTCCCGGCGTCCCCCAGGCACACGGCGGTGGAACGGGGCCTGGCGATCCTGCGGTCCGGTCCACTGGCCCGGCTGCTTCTCCGCCTGTCGGCGCTCAACGTCGTCGAGGGCGCCGTACGGCTGGCCGCGCAGGCTTTCATCACCGCGCTCCCGCTGCTGATGACCGTCGCGGCGTTCGCCCCCGAAGGGGTGCAGGACCTGCTGACCGACTCCCTCCGCGCGGTGCTGGGGGTGCGGGGCGACACGCTCGACGAGGTACGCGCCGCCTTCTCCGCCACCGGCACCACACAGGATGCCGCCGGAGCCGTGGGCGTGGTGGTGACGCTCGCGTCGGCCACGGCCTTCAGCCGGGCGCTGCAAGCGGTCTGCGAGCGGTGCTGGCACCTGCCCCGGACACCGTTGCGGGCCGCGTTCTGGCGCTGGCTGCTCTGGCTGCTCGTGTGGCTGGGCGTCCTCCTGGTCCAGGCACCGGTGCGCGACGGATTCGGCGGCGGCGCGGTGACCGGATGGGTGCTGTCCCTCCTGTCGGCGACGCTCCTGTGGTGGTGGTCCCAGCACCTGCTGCTGGGCGGCCGGATCGGCTGGCGGAACCTGCTGCCCGGAGCGGTGCTGGCGGGCACGGGCACGGTCGCACTGAGCTGGGCCGCCGGCCTGTTCGTACCCGCGGCCATGGAGCGCAGTCTGCGGGAGTTCGGTCCGCTGGGGCCCGTCTTCACGTTCGTGTCCTGGCTGATCGCCGTGTTCCTGGTGGCCGTCTCGGGCCTCGCCCTCGGCGAGTACGTCGCCTCCACCGACTGGTACCGGACAGCGGCTGTCCCCCGCAGCCTCACCCGCGTCGGGTGAGGCATCCGGCCCCGGCCGTGCCCACGCTGGAGACAGCACCCAAGGGCGGCCGGGCGAGCGCCCGGAACGGAGTAGAGACATGAGCGCACAGACGTATCTGGCGTACGACTATCCCCTGCTGAGCGTCTTCTGGAGCATGCTCGTCTTCTTCCTGTGGATCATGTGGTTCGTCCTGCTCTTCCGCGTCGTCGTCGACATCTTCCGCGACGACGAGATGAGCGGCTGGGCCAAGGCCGGCTGGCTGGTGTTCACCATCGTGCTGCCCTTCCTGGGCGTCTTCGTCTACGTGATCGCCCGCGGCAAGAACATGGGCCGCCGGGAGATATCCCAGGCGCGCGCACAGCAGAAGGCCTTCGACGACCACATCAGGGAGACCGCGGGCGCACAGAGCCGGCCCAGCAGCATCGACGAACTCGCCAAGCTGTCCGAGATCCGCGCCCGCGGGGACATCTCGGAGGACGAGTTCCGCAGGGCCAAGGAACTGGTCCTGACCGGTCACGGTCACTGAGCATCCGCACACCAGGAATCGAGGAGCAAGATGACCGCCACACACACCCGGCCGGCTCACACGGCGAAGCAGGAATGGGCGAGCGGCCTGACCGCCTTCGCGGCCGTGATGCTCTTCCTCGTCGGCCTGCTCGACATCTTCCGGGGCATCATGGCCATCGCCCATGACGACATCTTCGTCACGACGCGCCAGTACGTGTTCGAGTTCGACCTGACCGGCTGGGGCTGGGTGCATCTCGCTCTGGGCGTGGTCGCCGTGATCGTCAGCATGGGCCTGCTCAGGACGGCGACCTGGGCGCGCGTCACGGGGGTGGCCATCGCCGGACTCGTCATCATCGCCAACTTCCTCTCGCTGCCGTACTACCCGGTGTGGTCGGTCGTGATGATCGCGCTCTCGGGCTTCATCATCTGGGCCCTGTGCGTGGTCGAGCGCGGCAACGTCTTCGACCTGTCGGAGGACCGCCCGCTGTCCGAGGAGCGCCCGCGGTCCGAGGAGCGCCCGCGGTCCGAGGAGCACCACTCCTACGGGATGCGGCCGCCGGCCTAGGGGACCGGGAAGAGCGAGCCCGACCGTGCGGACGGACGCGGGACGGGCTCGCCTTGCCGCCTGGTCCGCGGAGCGTGCTGTGAGCGCTGGTCGGCATCGCCGGGCCGGCGCTCGCCGCCGTCGGGGATGCGTGGTGGGCCCTGGCGCACACCGGCGCGCTGCGAGCCCTCGGCGGCCCTGTCGGTGGCCGCGCCGCTCGCTGTCCCCGCCCTCTTCGGTGTCCCACGGACGAGCGGCCCGGGCCCTCGCCCTCGGACCGGCCGTCAGGCGACACACGTCCAACAGGTGGGCGCCCTTGCGGATCTTCTCCAGCTGGTCCGACTGGACGAGGACCAGCTGCTTGTCGACCTCGGGAATGTGGGCGGCCGGGGACAGCCCGGCGTCCACGAGTGCCTGTTTGACCTGGTCGACGGCTTCCCCGACGTCGAGAGGACCGTTCCCTCGTCCACACCGACAGCGCCACGGCCCTCACCGGTTCTCTGCCGTGCCGTCGACCGCGGTGTCGAGCTGGGGGCCCAGTCCCTTCACCGCCTGCGCGGCGCGGGGCGGTGACCCCTTCACCTGTAGCTACGCGGCGATCTCCGAGGCGGCTCGACCGCTGTCCACCCGCACATCCGCGGCAGGGGTGATCCGCTTGACCAGCGCTGTGTCCAGCACGATGTCGTGCACTCACACCGTGGGAAGGGCGACCGGCACGAGGAGGCAGGTGAGCACGATGAGGACCGCCGAGGCGGTCTGGCGCACGGCGGCTCGGGCGAGTTGGTCATGCGTGCGCCAGGGCTCCAGGGCTCCAGGGCTCCAGGGCTCATGGGGGACTGGCCTGCCTCCAGGTCCGCCACTTCCCCGCGATACGGCCCGCCCGGGTGGGCCATACGGGCGGGACGCGCTCAGGGCGTCTTGGCGGCCGAGCGCTTCGCGCCTCTGGTCCTGCTGCTGCCCGCACTGCTCCGAGCGGGACTGGCGGCCTCGTCCTTGCGCCCTGTGGCCTTCTCCGTGTCCGTCGCCGTCCGTGAGGGCGCTCTACGGGTCGGTGTGGTCGGCCACTTGAACTCGATCTCCAGCTCGATCTCGCCGTTGCCGATCTCGACCTCCACCTCACTGCGGAGGTTGTCCGGTATCCGCAGACTCAGCGTTCCGGGGCCGAGCTCCAGCTCGGCTTCCCCGCCCTCCCTCAACGCCGCTGCCAGGGCCGTGAGTTGGTCGGCCGCCTCAAGACGTGAGAGCGAGCGCTTCTGCTCGAACTTGAAGTCCTTCACGATGTCCCCAATCTCCGGAAAAGAACGCGACTACCGGTCCCTGGTCGACGCGGTACGCGTGGGCCGGCTGCCCGCGGAGGAACTGCCCGCGGCCTGACGGGGCAGAAGTGCCGCCGCGGCCAGGCCGCAGAGGCCGATGGCCGCCAGGGTGATCATGGCGACGGCGTAGGCGCCCTTGCTGAGACCGGCGACGAGGATGGTGCCGGCGATGGCCGTGCCGAAGGTCGAGCCGAGGTTGGACACGCTGCGGGAGAGGCCCGAGATCTCTCCCTGCTGTTCCTCGCCGAAGCTCGACTGGACGACGTTGACGGACGGGGTCAGCATCACGCCCAGGCCGAGTCCGATGAGCAGGAGGCCGGGGACGAAGGCCCAGGCGGTGGAGAAACTCCGGGCCAGGACGATCAGGACGACGACTCCGGCGACGGAGGCGGTGAAGCCCGTCATGACGAGCGTGCGCTGGGAGCGTCGTCGGGCCAGGCGCTCGGCGGACAGGGACGAGGCGAGCAGGCCGAGGGTGGCCGCGGTGAAGACCACCCCGGTCTCGACGGCGTCGTAGCCGCGGACGGTCTGCAGGTAGGTGGCCACCGTGAACGACGTGCCCATGAGCAGCAGCCACTGGACGTTCTGGGTGACGAGTCCGAGGTTGGACGTGCGGTTGCGGAAGAGGCTCAGGGACAGCAGCGGCTCCCGGCCGGAGGCTTCCTTGACGCGGACGGAGTGGAAGAACCACCAGAGCACGAGTGCTCCGGCGGCCAGCAGGCCGATCATGAGCCAGATGCTGTTGTCCGCGGCGAGGATGCCCATGACGACGAGGACGAGCCCGACGGCGGACAGGACCGCTCCTGCGGTGTCGAAGGAGCGGGTGGGATCGGGGGGCAGCGGGTCCTCCATGCGCCGGCTGAGCAGGACGATCACCACGATCACCAGGGCCTGGAAGACGAAGGCCGCGCGCCAGCTGATGGCGGTGGTGATGAGCCCGCCGATCAGGGGCCCCGCGGCGGCTCCGACACCCCCCAGTGCCATGACGAACCCGAACGCGCGGGCGCGGGAGGTGACGTCCGGGTGGAGGAGGGTGGTGAGGATGTAGACGGGCGGGATGAGCAGCGCGGTGCCGATGCCTTCGAGGATCGAGTTGCCGAGGATCAGGACGCCGAGGCCCGGCGCGGCGGCGCTGAGCACGGCGCCGACCGCGTAGACGACGAGACCGGTCAGGAAGCAGCGCTTGCGGCCGTAGCGGTCGGTGAGTTTGCCGCCGGGGATCATCAGCGCCGCCATCACGAGCAGAAACACGGTGATGACCACCTGGACGCCCTGGACCGTGGTGTCCAGGTCCCGGCTGATGTCGTTGATCATCACGCTCATGTTGGAACCGGCGAAGCTGCAGATGAACTGCGCCAGAGCGAGTGCGACGAGCGCGCGTCCGTATCGGGTCGGTGTCGGCCGCGCGGGCACGGCCGCCGGATCAGCCACGGGGGTCGCCCCCGTGGCCGGCCGTGCCGGGCACGGTGAGGCCATGGGTGGCCGGATGCCCGCGGTGGTGTCCGTTTCCTCCGTGCCGCGGACCGTTCCTGGCCTTGTCCAGTTCCTCGTCGAGCGCCATGGCCGCCGTGATCAGCGCGAGGTGGGTGAACGCCTGGGGGAAGTTGCCGAGTTGCTCGCCCGAGGGGCCGATCTCCTCGGCGAAGAGGCCGACGTGGTTGGCGTAGGTGAGCATCTTGTCGAAGGCGTGCCGGGCCTGGTTGAGCCTGCCGCTGCGGGCGAGGGCCTCGACGTAGAAGAAGCTGCACAGGTTGAAGGTGCCCTCGGAGCCGCGCAGGCCGTCGGGGGACGCCTTCGGGTCGTAGCGGTAGACGAGGCTGTCGCTGACCAGTTCCTCGTCCATGGCGTCCAGGGTGGTCAGCCAGTCCGGATCACGCGGTGAGACGAAGCCGACCCTGGCCATGAGCAGCAGTGACGCGTCCAGGACGTCGGTGTCGTAGTGCTGCACGAACGCCCGCCGCTTGTCGTCCCAGCCACGCTCGACGATCTGACGGAAGACCGTGTCCCGCGCGGCGGTCCAGCGGGCGACGTCGGCCGGGCGGGAGAACTCGGTGGCCGCGCGGACACCGCGGTCGAACGCCACCCACGTCATCAGCCGGCTGTAGGTGAAGTCCTGCCGGCCGCCCCGGGTCTCCCAGATCCCCTCGTCGGGCTGGTCCCAGTGCTCGGCGAGCCAGTCCAGGACGTCGCTCAGCGCCTTCCAGCCACGGATCGCACCGATGTCACCGCCCACGATGAGCGCGTCCGACGCCTCGCCGTAGATGTCGAGCTGGAGCTGGTCCGCCGCCGCGTTGCCCGCGCGGACCGGGCGGGATCCGAGGTAGCCCTCCAGGTGGTCCAGGGTCTCCTCGGTGAGGTGCGGATCGCCGTCGACCCGGTACATGATCTGCAGAGGGTCCGCCGTGGCCGAGGCCTTGTCCTCGATGCGGGCGCGCAGCCAGCGGCGGAAGGCGTTCGCCTCCTCCTGGAAGCCCAGGTCGATCAGTGCCCTGACGGACAGTGACGCGTCACGGATCCAGGTGTAGCGGTAGTCCCAGTTGCGCTCACCACCGATCTGTTCCGGCAGTCCCATCGTGGCGGCGGCGATGGGCGCACCCGAGGGGGCGTACGTGAGCAGCTTGAGCGTGATCGCCGAGCGGTTCACCATGTCCTGCCAGCGGCCCCGGTAGGTGCAGGACCGCAGCCACTCCTGCCAGAAGGAGCGGCAGGCCTCCAGCGTGTCGACGACCCCGTCGAGGGTGGGGCGCAGTGGGGCGGGATCGCCGCCTTTCGTGCTGGTCAGCACTACTGCGGCCGCCTCGCCGGCCGACAGGGTGAAGCGCGCGGTGACGTCGTTGCCGTCCGCGAGGAGCGCGACACCGGGGGTGGACTGCAGATGCAGGTCCGTCCCCGGGCCGTGGAAGAGCACGGAGTGATCGTCGGTCTGTGAGAGCCGGTGCGGGGCGCGGCCGTAGTCGAAGCGCGGCCGGCAGGTGAGGGCGAAGGGCAGACTGCCCCGGACGACCCGCACGACCCGCACCAGGCAGTGCGTTTCCGTGGGGGCCGAGGAGTCGATGGGCACCATGAAGTCGGCCACCTCGCCCACTCCGCCGGGCGCCATGAACCGGGTGACCAGGACGGCCGTGTCGGACAGATACAGCTGCCGTACGGTCATGCTGTCGCCGTCCGGGAACTCCGCGGCAAGTCTGCAGTGCCCGCCGCGTTCGCTGTCCAGCAGCGAGGCGAAGACACTGGGCGAGTCGAAACGGGGCGTGCACCACCAGTCGATGGTTCCGCCGGACGACACCAGAGCGGCGGTCTGGAGGTCGCCGACCATGCCGTGCTCCGCGACGGGCGGGTACCTGTCCACGAGAACCTCCCAGTTCGGGCAGGCATTGCCCGGCGGCCTGTCCACGCCGAGCGTTGCCCTCGCACCCAGCGTTCGCCGGTGCCACGGCCGCCGCCTCACCCGGCGCGGGTGAGAGCCGGGGTCCGCCGTGTTTCGTGAGCCCCGGCCCGGCGGGGGCGGGGCTCCGTCGTACTGGCTATGACGTCGTCGTACCGGCTATGACGTCAGGCAGTGCGATGTCGTGGTCGGGGGAAGGACGGCGCGGCTCGAAGCCCTGGCACCGCACCGGATCGGCGCCGTCTTCCGGGTGCCCGGGCCGTTCGGGATTCGCCGGTGGACGGTCTGCTGCGCAGGGTGCCGCTGTCGACCGTGCCCCGGAGACAGCCCGGGCGGGGCCGGTGCCGGTGCTGCCCGTGCCACCCGCGAGGCCATCACCGGGCTCACCCTTACCTGCTCGTGCCCGCTGCCGTCGCGCTGGTCGTCAGGACCACCAACCGCTGTGTCGCCCTGGTCATCGCCACGTACCGGTCCACCGCCCCCTCGACGCCCGCACCGAAGTTCTGCGGGTCCACGAGGATCACCAGGTCGAATTCGAGGCCCTTCGACAGGGCCGGGGTCAGGGAGCGGACCCGGGGGGTCGGCTCGAAGCCGGGGGCGCCGATGACGCAGGCGATGCCCTCGGGGTGGTCCGCGAGCCAGGTGTCCAGCAGCGCGGTCAGGTCCGTCACCGGGCCGTAGGTCACCGGAATGCCGGTGCTGCGGATCGACGTGGGGACGTTGGCGTCCGGGAGGGCGGCGCGGATGACCGGCTCGGCCTCCTTCATGATCTCTTCCGGGGTGCGGTAGTTGATGCTCAGGGAGGCCATGTTCACGCGGTCGAGGCCCACCCGCTCCAGCCTCTCCTGCCAGGACTCCGTGAACCCGTGCCTGGCCTGGGCGCGGTCGCCGACGATGGTGAAGCTGCGGGACGGGCAGCGCAGCAGCAGCATCTGCCACTCGGCGTCGGTCAGTTCCTGTGCCTCGTCCACGACGACGTGGGCGAACGGTCCGGCGAGCAGGTCCGGGTCGGCGATGTGCAGGGCGGCCTCGTCGACCAGCGCGTCGTGGAAGTCCTCGCCGCGGAGCATCGTCACCAGGCCCATGCCGTACTCGTCGTCGGCGACCGCGCTCAGGCTCTCCACGACCGTGGCCATGCGTTCGCGTTCGGCGGCGAGGGTGGTCTCGTTGCGGCGCCTGCGGCGGGAGATCTCCGGGTCGCCGAGCCGCTGCCGTGCCGCGTCCAGGAGCGGCAGGTCGGACACCGTCCAGGCCTGTCCGTCCGGGCGCTGCAGGGCCCGTACCTCGTCGCGGTCCAGCCAGGGGGCGCACATCCGCAGATAGGCCGGGACGGTCCACAGGTCCGAGACCAGGTCGGCCGCTTCCAGGAGCGGCCATGCCCGGTTGAACGCGGTGAGCAACTCCCTGTTCTGGCGCAGGGACTTGCGGAGGAGGGGTTCCGGGGCGTCGCCCTCGTGCTTGTCCACGAGGAGGGTGAGCAGTTCGTTCCAGACCTGGTCGCGGGCGTCGTTGTGCGGGGCGCCCTCCGCCGCGTCGAACGCCTCGGTCCAGTCGGCGGCGGTCAGCCGGATGTCGGACCAGTGGGTGGTGACGGTCATGCCCTCGGTGGGCGGCTCCTCGTAGAACCGGACGGCCGTCTCGATCGCCCGGACCAGCTCCGCCGAGGACTTCAGGCGGGCCACCTCCGGGTCGGTCTCGACCCCTGCCGTGGCTCCCTCGGCCACGAGGTCCCGCAGCACGCAGGTCTGCACGCCCTCCTCGCCGAGACTGGGCAGGACGTCGGAGACGTAGGCCAGGTAGGGCCGGTGCGGGCCGACGAACAGGACGCCCCCGCGGCGGTGTCCGAGGCGCGGGTCGGAGTGCAGGAGGTAGGCGGAGCGGTGCAGGGCGACGACGGTCTTGCCGGTGCCGGGGCCGCCGTCGACGACGAGCGCGCCGCGGGATCCCGCGCGGATGATGGCGTCCTGGTCGGCCTGGATGGTGCCGAGGACGTCCCGCATCCGCTCCGAGCGGTCGCTGCCCAGGCTGGCGATGAAGGCGGACTGGTCGTCGAGTGAGGCGTGGTGCCCGGCGAACCCGTCCTGGGCGAACACCTCGTCCCAGTAGTCGCCGATCCGGCCGTTCTTCCAGCGGTACCTGCGGCGGCTGGCCAGCCCCATCGGGCGGGCGTGGGTGGCCCCGAAGAACGGCTCGGCGGCGGGGGAACGCCAGTCGACGAGCAGTCTGCGGCCCTCGCTGTCGGTGAGGCCCAGTCGTCCGACGTACACCGGCTCCGGGTCGTCCGCGCCGACCATGTGCCCAAGACACAGGTCCAGGCCGAAGCGGCGCAGGGTGCGCAGCCGGGCGCTGAGGCGGTGGATCTCCGTGTCCCGGTCCATGGCCTCCTGGCCGATGCCGCCGGGCGCCCGGAGAGTGGCGGCGAGGGTGGCGGACAGTTCGGCGATCGTCTGCTCCAGGCATGCGGCGATGGCCGCGAAATGCCGTTCGTCGGCGGCGATCAGCGCGGGGGCGGCCTTGGCGGCGAGGCGGTCCGGGAGATCGAACACGCTCGTGGGCAGGGAATTCAAGTCAGCAGCTCCGGTTTCGGGTACGGCCGGTAAGTGTGCGCCCACCCCGGGGCCTTGCCGCAAGCCCCCCGGTACGCTATACGTTGAAAGTGGCAAGGAGTCGGCGACCTCCTTGCCGTTTCTGTTCTACGGACTGAATCACACAAACATCTGAGGGCGGCTCCCGGCGACCGGGGGCCGCCCTCAGGCGTTTTTGTACAGGGCAACGAACAGGTCAGCGATGGTCCGGAAAGAGCTCGAAACATTCGAAGAAGATGCTCGAACTATTTCGCTCGCCAACCCCAGATTCTCCTGTTGATTGATCCTCTTCCGCAGCTCACAGCCTGACGAACCTTTCGAATTATTTGTCGAAACTGTTGACAGTTGACAGGGGCAGACCAACACTCGCCGTTGACAAGTCAGCCTTGCGACGACGAGGAGGACACGCACATGAAAAACGCACTCGCACGGTTCCGGCTGGTGACCGGCAGCATGTGCACGATGCTGCTGGTGATCGCCGCGGCACTGGCACTGCCCGGTACCGCCAGCGCCGACACGGTCATCACGACGAACCAGACCGGAACCAACAACGGCTACTACTCGTTCTGGACGGACAGCCAGGGCACGGTGTCCATGAACCTGGGCTCCGGCGGCAACTACAGCACCTCGTGGAACAACACCGGCAACTTCGTGGCGGGGAAGGGCTGGAGCAACGGCGGGCGCCGCACCGTGACCTACTCGGGCAGCTTCAACCCGTCCGGCAACGCCTACCTGTCCCTCTACGGCTGGACGTCGAATCCGCTCGTGGAGTACTACATCGTCGACAACTGGGGCACCTACCGGCCCACCGGGACCTTCATGGGCACCGTCAACAGCGACGGCGGTACGTACGACATCTACAAGACGACGCGCTACAACGCCCCGTCCGTCGAGGGCAACAAGACCTTCGACCAGTACTGGAGCGTCCGGCAGTCCAGGCGCACCGGCGGGACCATCACCACGGGCAACCACTTCGACGCCTGGGCCCGGGCCGGGATGCGCCTCGGCAGCTTCAACTACTACATGATCCTCGCCACCGAGGGATACCAGAGCAGCGGCAACTCCAACATCACGGTGGACGGCGCCGGTTCGGGCGGTGGTGGCGGTGGCGGCGGTGGCGGCAGCAGTTGCTCCGCGACACTGTCCGCCGGCCAGCAGTGGAGCGACCGCTACAACCTCAACGTCGCCGTCACCGGATCCAGCAACTGGACCGTCACCCTGAACATCCCCTCCCCGGCGAAGGTCCTCTCCACCTGGAACGCCGGCACCACCTTCCCCAGCGCCCAGGTACTGACCGCCAAACCCAACGGCAGCGGCAACAACTGGGGCCTGACCATCCAGCACAACGGCAACTGGACCTGGCCCACAGCCTCCTGCACCGCGAGTTGACGCCCCAGGTCAGCCACACAGCACCCGCACCCGCACCCGCACCCGCCAAGCCGGAGGAGCATTCCTCATGAAAGCCGGAACGACCAAGCCCAGAACGATGAAAGCCAGAACCCACCTCTCCTTACTCGCCGCCGCCGCACTGGCCGCCGCCGGCACCCTCGCCGTCCACGACAGCACCCCGGCGCAGGCCGCCACCTGCAACGGCTATGTCGGGCTCACCTTCGACGACGGCCCGGGCAGCACCACCAACTCGCTGCTCAACGCGCTCAAGCAGAACGGCCTGCGGGCCACGATGTTCAACGAGGGCCAGTACGCGGCCGCCAACCCCGCCCTGGTCCGGGCCCAGGTCGACGCCGGCATGTGGGTCGGCAACCACAGCTACACCCACCCGCACCTCACCCAGCAGAGCCAGGCCACGGTCGACTCGGAGATCTCCCGCACCCAGCAGGCGATCGCCAACGCGGGCGGCGGCACACCGAAGCTGTTCCGGCCGCCGTACGGCGAGACCAACGCGACGGTGAAGGCCGTCGAGGCCAAGTACGGCCTCACCGAGATCATCTGGGACGTCGACTCGCAGGACTGGAACAACGCGAGCACCGACGCGATCGTCCAGGCGGTCGGCCGGCTCACCAACGGCCAGGTCGTCCTCATGCACGACTGGCCCGCCAACACGCTCGCCGCGATTCCGCGCATCGCGCAGACGCTCGCCGCCAAGGGCCTGTGCTCCGGCATGATCTCCCCGACGACCGGCCGCGCCGTCGCCCCCGACGGCGGCGGTGGGGGCGGAGGTGGCGGTGGCGGTGGCGGTGGCGGTGGCGGTGGCGGTGGCGGCAGCAGTTGTTCCGCGACGCTGTCCGCCGGCCAGCAGTGGAGCGACCGCTACAACCTCAACGTCGCCGTCACCGGATCCAGCAACTGGACCGTCACCCTGAACATCCCCTCCCCGGCGAAGGTCCTCTCCACCTGGAACGTCAACGCCACCTTCCCCAGCGCCCAGGTACTGACCGCCAAACCCAACGGCAGCGGCAACAACTGGGGCCTGACCATCCAGCACAACGGCAACTGGACCTGGCCCACGGTCTCCTGCACCGCGAGCTGACCCGGTGCGCGGCAGCCGAGCAAGTGGGCTGCCGCGCCCGACGCGGTCCCTGTTCGGCTGTGAATCCTGTGATTACCCCCGCGAGGCGCGAAGTTGCCGCAATCATGGGCAGCGGCACGTCCCACCGAGTGCCAACGGAACGTCAACTGACAACAACGAAGCGCTACTTGACGCCTTTTCGTCGCACACCCGGAGGGAATCGCAGCCATGGCCACACCCCTGTCCGCCGCGAAGATGCTCGCCGCGCTGAAGGCCGAGGGCCTCACCGTGCACGAGCACGCCGGCTGGAAGACCCACAACCGCGACGCGGCGTCCGGGAAGTCCTTCGGACCCGTCATCGGGGTGCTGATCCACCACACCGGCGGCCACAACGACAAGGAGCTCTGCTACAAGGGCAGATCCGACCTGCCGGGACCGCTGTGCCACGCCTGGCTCGGCAAGACCGCCGGACTGTGGATGATCGGCAACGGCCGTACCAACCACGCGGGTTACGCCGACATCGATGTCCTCAACGCGCTCCGCGACGAGAAGCCGCTCCCCCACGACGACGCGGCCAGTGCCGACGGCAACGACTGTCTGTACGGCCTGGAGATCGAGAACCTCGGCAAGAGCGGCGACCCCTACCCGACAGCGCAGTACCGGCAGGCCGTGCTGTGGGCGGCGGCGATCTGCCGGGCGCACGGCTGGAGCGAGAAGTCCGTCGCCGGGCACAAGGAGTGCCAGCCCGGGAAGATCGACCCGAGCTTCGACATGGACGACTTCCGGGCCGCCGTGAAGAAGCAGCTGGCCGCGGGGGCCGGCAAGCCGGAGCCGACGAAGCCCACGAAGCCGGGAAAGCCCCGCGTCGACCTGTCCCGGCTGGTCAAGGCCGCGAAGACCGACCCCGGGGCCAAGCAGGGCCACGTCAGCTACATGGCCGGCACCAACCTCACCGAGGCCGCCCTCGCCGAACTCGGCTATCTCTCCCGGAGTTACGCGGGCGACGGCTCCTTCGGCACCACCACCGTCGCCGCCTACGCCAAGTGGCAGCGCCACCTGGGCTACAGCGGCGCCGACGCCAACGGCATCCCGGGCAAGGTCTCGCTGGCGAAGCTGGGCGAGAAGACGGGACTGTTCACGGTCGTGGCCTGACTGCCGTCCGCCGCCTACCCGCCACCGACCCGCCACCGACCCGCCACCGGGTGCCGAGTTGCGGGTCGGCGCGGTCCCCGCGGTACTGGCTGTATCTGCCGAGCAGGACGAATGTCGCCAAGGTGGCCCTGGCCGTACGGCGACGCTCCGCTGCCGGAACGGAACAGCGGGTGTACGAGCGGGTGTACTACTACCTGGCCGACACGGTCCTGCGCCGCCGTGAGGGCGTCCCCGGCTACCGCCCGCCGGTGCCCGAGACGTACCTGAAGGACGTCAGGCATCGGTACGGCGACCCGGTCCCCCTCGCCTTCAACGGCCTGTCCGCCCACACTGACCATGCCGGTGGTGTGCAGGCCGAGCGTCTGGCCCTCGAGGTCGTCGGGGGTGAGCGACATCAGGCGTTCCTGGAGGACCAGGCTCGCGGCGAAGCCGACGGAGGCGACGGCGGCCGCCACGGCCGACAGCGCCACTGGGGGGCGTAGGAGATGCAGAGCGAATCGCCGCCCACGACCAGGCCGTTGGGGGCCGACAGGCCAGGTAGCCAGGCGGCGGGGGTGGGAGGTCCACAGGAGGGCCCTGGTGCGCCAGGTCGCGGAGAAGGACGGGCGGCCGGCCGAGCGCGGCGGGCGAGGCGTGAGGCCCACGTGGGTGACGAGGGCCGACGCCACGTGGCAGGCCGCCGCGAGGAGCAGGCAGAGGCGAGGGGTCCGGAGCGGCGGCGGGCGGGGTGGTCGGTGCTGTATGGGCGGCCGGCGGCCGGGGAGGTGCTGGTGAGGCAGCAGGGACCGGAGCCGGGGCTTCACCGGACGGAGTTAGCATCCGCTCATGACGACTACAGATGGTTCCTCTCCCCTCGACACCGAGATCGGAGCCCTCACGGGCGGCTCCGCAGACCTCGCCCAGTACGCCGGCAAGGCCGTCCTCATCGTGAACGTGGCCTCCAAGTGCGGGCTCACCCCGCAGTACAACGGCCTGGAGAAGCTCCAGGAGCGGTACGCGGAGCGCGGTTTCACCGTCCTCGGCGTGCCCTGCAACCAGTTCATGGGCCAGGAGCCCGGCAGCGCCGAGGAGATCGCGGAGTTCTGCTCGGCGACGTACGGCGTGACCTTCCCGCTGACCGAGAAGGCCGAGGTGAACGGGGAAGGGCGGCACGCGCTGTACGAGCGGCTCGTGGGCTTCGCGGACTCGGAGGGCCACGCGGGGGACATCCGCTGGAACTTCGAGAAGTTCCTGATCGGCCGGGACGGATCGGTTGTCGCGAGGTTCTCCCCGCAGACGGAGCCGGAGTCCGACGAGGTCGTCACCGCCGTGGAGGGCGCGCTGGCGTAGGCGGCCGCGGGTTCGTCGTGGCTGGTCGCGCAGTTCCCCGCGCCCCCAGAACGCGGTGGGGCCCCCAACGGCAGTCGGGCGGGGGGCGAGGCGCGCGGGCCCCCCCCCCCCAAGCGCCCCCCGGAC
>NZ_JBHVYZ010000004.1:61984-106743 GCF_042880295.1 Streptomyces sp. NPDC058307 | reverse complement strand
CCCTTGAGCAGGTTCGGCCGCACTCGGTCAGGGGCGCGGGGAACTGCGCGAGCGGCCCCCACCGGCCGAAGCGCCGCAGGCACAGGCATGCGCCGAGCCCCCTCGGCAAGGACGGCGATCTGGTCGAGAGGGCTCTGTGGTGGTGCTTGTGCTGTTGTCGTGAGCAGTTGTGATGTGCAGTTGTGGGTGAACGGGACGGGGATCAGACCGGTCCGCCCCTCACACCTTGACCGAGGCCACGAAGGCACTCCACGCCTCGGCGGGGAAGGCCAGCTTGGGACCCTCGGGGATCTTCGTGTCGCCGAGTTCGAGTGCTTCCTCTTCGGTCGACCTCACCATCAGGCACGCCCCGTTGGCGTTGGTGTAGGTGGAGGTCGTCCATGAGTCCAGGTTGCCCAGACGAATTGCCATATTCGCTCCGTAGCCAGATGCGCAGTGTTCGGATTACGCCAACCTTTACTGATCGTTGGCGTGATCGACGCTACTCGCCGACTTCCTCTTTCGGAGCAGTCGTTCACTCTTCTGGTGGCATATTCCAAAGGACTCTTCCAGACGGGCAAGGCCGGGGTGTACCATCCGGCCCGCCCTGTCCGGAAGCGGCCCAGAGGCGGCTCAGCGGCCACTCAGAGGCGGTTCACCGCGCGTACTCCCGGGCGTACTCCTTGGCGATGTCCTCGATCATCTGACGCGACTGGTCGACGTTGAGCGCCTGCGCCCTCAGGTGCTCGTACATCACGGTGTACTTCTGCACGTCGTGGGCCTTCTCCAGGTACAGGTCGCTGGTGACGCCCTCGATGTAGACGACGCTGGAGTCCGCCGCGTCCGAGAACTCCAGGATGGAGTACTGGCCGCTCAGCCCCGGGTGGGCGCCGACGTCGAACGGCAGCACCTGCACGGTGATGTGGGGCTGCTGGGACATCTCCACGAGGTACTCCAGCTGCTCGCGCATCACCTGCCGGCTGCCCACGACCCGGCGCAGGGACGCCTCGTCCAGAACGACCCACAGCCGCAGCGGATCCCGTTCGGCGGCGACCCGGCTCTGCCGCCGCAGCCGTACCTCGACGCGCTTGTCGTTCTCCGTCTCGGTGGCCTCCGGCGCGCCGCCGCGCACGATGGCCTCGGCGTAGGGCCGGGTCTGCAACAGGCCGGTGATGATCTGGGGTTCGTACACGCGCAGCGACTCGGCGTCGGTCTCCAGGCCGATGTAGACGCTGTACGGGATGTCCCCGAACGCGTGCCACCAGCCCTGCTGCCGCGAGTCCTTGGCCATCTGCATCAGGGACTCGACGATGCGCTGGTCCTCGACCTCGTACACCCCGCACAGGTCGCGCACGTCGCGCTGGCTGATGCTGCGCCGGCCGTTCTCGAGCCGGCTGATCTTCGACTGCGACACGAGCAGCCGCTCCGCCACCTCTTCGGCCGTCATGCCCTTGAGCTCGCGGAGCCTGCGCAGCTCCTGGCCCAGCCGGCGTCGCCTGACGGTGGGATTGACACTGGACGCCACGGGACGTGCACCTCCGGCTGCTGCCTCGTTCTTGACTTTGCGTATCTGCTGTTGAGCAGACTGCCACCAAGGTGCTTATTACCGCTGGGAAACGGTGTATATGCGCTGCGCGCGCCTCCGTCGGGGCCGCCCGGTCGGCGGTGCCCGGACATGCGGCCGCGCGGGGCGTCGGAACCCGACAACGCCCGATGTACGGACGTACGGTTCCGTCGCCCCGCGCGGACCAGCGGCTCCCGAACCGGTCTTTGGGGACGGTGCGGCGGCTGAGTGGTGCGGGTCGTGCGGGTCGTGCGGGTCGTGCTGCCGACGGTGCGTGCCGTGGGACTGCGGCTCAGTGAGCCACGGCGCGCGCCATCGGCCCTCGGCGCGGTTGCATCGGAACGCCGCGAGCGGGTTCCGGCGCGGGCCTGGCTCCGGGGGCGGCCTGACGGCCGGCCGGTGCCGGGCTGCGACGTGGCTGTGCGGCCACGCCGTTCTGGACGTCCATCACGGCGTGCGCGACGAGTCCGCCCATCGGGTCGTGCCTGATCAGGTCCCGCAGCCGGGAGCGCGAGGAACGACCCTCGTTGCCCGGATACAGGTGCTTGCCGAGGCCGACCGCGTGTGCCAGGGCGGCGAGCGCGGCGGTCCGCGGGTCCGGCGGTACGCCGGTGCGGATCGCCGAGTCCAGTCGGGCCTTGATCTCCCGGCTGATCTCGTTGTCCGTCGCCTGGTAGCGAGTCGTCGGCAACACCCCGCACATCTGACCCGCCACGGCATGCACCATGCCGCACCGCTCCAGATGCGAGAGGTAGGTCTGGCGGAGCCCAAGGCGCGGCCCGCCGATCCAGTTCACTGCCCGCACGGGAGCGCCACGCCTTCGCAGCAACTCCAACGCGCAGTCCAAAGTCGGATCTCCTGTCGGCCGTGGGGCCACCACGGCTATACGATCCCCGTCTGGGGCTATCCGTCCGGCCAGCGCCAGCTCCACTAGCTGTGCTCCGGCCAGACCGAGGTCGAGCGACTGCGGCTGTGCGGTGGTACCCGTGGTCGGGTCCAACGCCAGCAGCAGAAGCTCTTCCGGAAGTGTTCTGCGGCTCCTGCCCATCCATGCCTCCCCGCGTGGATGAAAGACAGGGTGACCCCTCTCACATTGGTCTGTCGAGGGTGCGTGACCTGTTTGTAGTGGAACCAGTAGGTATGTCGTTCTCGTCTACCGCCTGGGACAGGGCCACACACAGGACACTGGTACACGGTTCGGACAGCGTGGTGTGGCGGTTGCCCGGGCGGCGATTCAACGGTTCGGCAGACGCAGGGCGACGGATACCGATCGCCTGCGGCACATCGAGGAGGCATTGGTGGCGGGCGAGTCCCCCGACAGGTCGAAGCAGCGCGAGTCGTCGGCAGAACCGACGTCGGGGAGCGGGAGCCCGGTTCCCGGGGCGAGGAGTTCCGCCCGCGACCCCCGGCTCGCGGTGGCACGCGAGTCCGTCTCCCTCGCGGGCATCGACACGGCCACGAGGGTCTTCTCGGTACGCGACCTCCCGAAGACGCCCGAGGAGGGCGCAGAGGGGCCCGCAGAGGCCGGGACGGGGGGTTCCGGGGCCGAGGGGGCCGGGGACACGCGTTCGGCCGTGGACGGGGCCGAGGAACTCCAGGACGAGGCTGAGGCTGAGTCTGGGAAGTCCGCGGGCGAGGCCGACGCCGAGGAGGAAGCCGGCGGGGCCGAGAACGAGGCCGAGACCGGCGGTTCGGACGCGGTGGAGGACACGGGCACGGCGGAGCCCCGGGACGATGTGGATAAGGCCGGGGACTCGGGCGACTCCGGGACGGGTGACGGCTTGAGCGTCACGGACGGGGCGGCCGAGGGCTCTGAGGGCTCGGAGGGCTCCGGTAAGACCAAGGCGCCGGGCGCCACGGGCACAGCCGGAGACGCGGGTGACACGGGTGCCTCCAGCGCCGCCGAGGACTCGGGTGACACCGCCACGGATGATTCGGGCACGGCTGAGGTCCCGGACGACACCAGCGCAGCCGGGGGCTCGGACGAATCCGGTACGGCCGACGGCTCGGACGGCCCCGACACCGGGTCCGGTGACTCCAGTGCCGGCGAGAGCGACGAGTCGGCCCCCTCGGGCGACGCGCGGCTGCGGGACGCGGTGGCGGCGTGGGTGGCCACGGGAGACGGGACCGGTTCCGGTACGGCGGAGGCCGCGGAGAAGCCCGAGGGCAAGGACACCGAGCCCGACGACGAGGCCTCCGAGGACGAGTCCGGCCCGGACACCGACTCGGCGCCCGAGAGCGACGACGCCGAGACGGCCGTAGCCGAAGAAGCCCCTGCCGACGACGAGGATCACGACTCGGACGCCGGCGAGTCGACCCCCTCAGGGGCGCGGGGAACTGCGCGACCGGCCCCCACCGACCCGCACACGGACGACGAGCCCGACAACGGCCCCCGTGCCGACGCCGGCAAGCCGGACTCCCCAGGGGCGCGGGGAACTGCGCGACCAGCCCCCACCGACCCGCAGACCGACGACGAGCCCGACGAAGCCCCCCATCCCGGCGGCGACGGCGACGGCGACGTGACCGACGCGCCCCCCGTCGATCAGCCCACCGCCGTCTTCAAGGCACCCCGGCCCCCCGTCGACCAGCCCACCACCATGCTGAAGCTCGGCAAGGCACCGGAGGCCGCGCCGAAGACCGAGCCCAAGCCGAAGCCCAAGCCGGAGACCCCCGCCGAGCGGACCAGCAAGTTCGTCGCGCTGAAGGGCCTCGACGAGCCCCGCGAGGCGCGGCCGAAGGCGGACGCGACCGCCGCCGTCCCCCAGGTCGGCCCGGAGCGGACCACGCAGCAGCCCCTGCCGCCGAAGCCGCCCCTCGACCTGCTCGCGGAGCTCACCAACACTCCGCCGCCCCCGCCCAGCCCCCTGCGCACCCTTGGCCGCCGGGTCAAGATCTGGACCCCGATCCTCATCCTCCTGGTCGTCGTGTTTGCGATCGTGCAGGCCCTGCGCCCGCTGCCGACCCCCACGCTCAGCCTCACCGCCAAGGACTCCTACACCTTCGACGGCAGCAAGGCGACCCTCCCGTGGCCCACCCAGGGCCAGGGCTGGATGGACGTCAACGACATCGGCACGATGGGCGACTTCGGCAAGCAGACGCCCGTCGCGATCGGTTCCGTGGCCAAGGCCATGACCGCCTACATCGTCCTGAAGGACCACCCCCTCAAGTCCGGCGAGGAGGGCGCGAAGATCACCGTCGACGCGCTCGCCGAGAAGGAGGGTGGCTACAACAAGCAGGGCGAGTCCACCCTCAACACCGTCAAGCAGGGCGACGTCCTCACCCAGAAGCAGGCGATCTCGGCGATCATGATCCCCTCCGCCAACAACATCGCCCGGCTGCTCGCCCGCTGGGACGCCGGTTCCGAGGCCGCGTTCATCAAGAAGATGAACGACACCGCCAAGGAACTCGGTATGAAGAACACGAAGTACACCGACGCCTCGGGCCTCAAGGAGACCACCGTCTCCACCGCCGAGGACCAGGTGAAGCTCGGCAACGAGCTCGTGAAGATCCCGGCGCTGATGGAGATCACCAAGCTGCCGAACTGGGTCGACCCGTCGGGCCAGAAGTGGAGGAACTACAACGAGCTGGTCCCCTTCAACGGCGCCATCGGCATCAAGACCGGCACCACCAGCGCGGCCGGCGGCAATCTCCTCTTCGCCGCCACCAAGGAGGTCGGCGGGCAGACGGTCACCGTGGTCGGCGCGATCCTCGGCCAGCACACGGCGCCGATCATCGACACCGTGAACGCGGTCAGCAAGACGGCGATGCTCGCCGCCCGGGACGCCCTGACCTCGACGAAGATCCTGAAGAAGGGCGACGTCGTCGGGTACGTGGACGACGGCCTCGGCGGCCACACCCCCGTCGTGCTGACCAAGGACGTCACCGCCGTCGGCTGGGCCGGCTACAAGGTGAAGCTCTCCTTCGCCGCCGACGACGTACCGCACACCGCGAAGGCCGGCACCAAGGTCGGCTCCCTCACCGTCGGTGACGGCGAGGGCGGCGCGGTCAAGGTCCCGGTCACCCTCCAGAAGGATCTGACCGAACCGGGTCTCACCGACAAGCTGACCCGCGTCGGCTGATCCGGAAACGGGACGGACGCCCCACCCGGCCCGTCGTCCGGACCCCGCCCGGGTTCCGGACGGCGGGCCGCGTGCTAGCGTCACGAACCGGGGCAGGTCGACGCTGGGGCGCGGCCGAGAAACGAAGACGGGACACCACGGGGAGTGCCTTCAGGTGGCCACTGCGGAGCCGACACGCGCCGACGACACCGACCCGGGCCCGGGTACCGGCCCGCGAATAGGCGTGCCCGCGGAACCTGAGACCGGGAACGGCGGCCCTTCCGGGGACCCCAAGGGCCCCCACCAGGACCCCCAGGACTCCAAGAGGACCAGAACCCGGACCGCCCTCCTCGCGCTGCGCGAGCGGCTGCTGCGCCACCCCGTCCTCTCCATGACCGCGCTCTCCGGCGTCCTCCACATCGTCTGGTTCTTCACGTTCGCGAACAGCGGCGGCGACCTCGCGGCGCAGGACGCCTGGGCCGAGTTCGTCGGCCGGCACCCGGACTCCGCGTACAACCTGGCCTGGTACGGCGGCATGCACCCGGTGTCGTACAGCATCGTCTCGCCGTATCTGATGTCGGTGCTCGGCGTCCGTACGACGATGATGCTGGCCGGGACCGTCTCGGCCGGGCTGCTGGCGCTGATCCTCCTCCGCAGCCGGTCGGTGCGGAACCCACTGTGGGCCTCGCTGGCGGGTGTGTTCGCCTTCCTGTGCAACGCGGCCTCGGGCCGGGTGACCTTCGGTCTCGGCACGATGTTCGCGCTCGGCGCGGTCGCCGTCGTCTTCTGCTGGCCGCACCGCTGGCGCTACAAACGCGGGGCCAAGGCCGCCTGCGCGGCCACGCTCGCCGCCCTCGCCACCATGGCCTCACCCGTCGCCGGCCTGTTCGTGGGCCTGGTGGCGGTCGCCCTCTTCCTGCAGAAACGGCGCCCCGGCGCCTGGGCGCTCGGCCTCGCCCCCACCGCCGTCGTAGCCCTGTCCGCCTGGCTCTTCCCGTTCGCCGGCACCCAGCCGATGAAGATCGCCTCGGTGCTGCTGCCGCTGGCGTACGGCCTCCTCGTCTACTTCCTCGTCCCGCGCGAGTGGACGACGGTCCGGATCGCCGCCGGGGTCTACAGCCTGTCGGTCGTCCTGGTCTGGCTGGTCAGCTCCCAGATCGGCTCCAACATCTCGCGGCTGCCGATGCTGTTCGCGGGGGTGGCCCTGGCGGCCGCGCTGCCGTTCACGGTGCCGCGCTCCCGCAAGTGGTACGCCACCGTCGTCGCCTTCGCCGGCTTCACCGTCTGGGTCGGCTTCAAGTCGGTCGACGACGTCGTCCACACGACCCCCACGGCGTCCTGGGCACGCGAGCTGGCCCCCCTCGTCAACGAGCTCCAGGAGGTCGGCGCCGAGAAGGGCCGCGTCGAGGTCGTACCGGCCGCCTCCCACCGCGAGGCGTCCGCGCTCGCGCCCTACGTCAACCTCGCCCGGGGCTGGAACCGCCAGGCCGACATGGAGCGCAACCCGCTCTTCTACGACGACACCCTGAACTCCGCGAACTACCACGAGTGGCTCCAGCGCTGGGCCGTGCACTTCGTGGTCGTACCGAAGGACGAGCCCGACGGGGACGGGGGCGAGCGGGAGCGCGAGCTGGTCCAGCGCGGGATGCCGTATCTGAAGCAGATCTGGGGCGACGCGAACTGGCAGCTGTTCCAGGTGACCGACCCGGCGCCACTCGCCTCCCCGAACACGGTCGTCGACCGGGCCGCGCAGGGCGAGATGACCATGCGGGTGAAGAAGGCCGGGCGCATCCTCATCCGGATCCCGTACTCGCCGTGGCTGTCGATCGTCGACGCGAAGGGCAAGAAGCTGCAGGCACCGCAGGAGACGGACGCGTCGAAGGAGCGGGGGGACGGGGAGCCGAAGACCTTCGACAACGTCAACGGGTGCCTGATGGAGACGCCGGAGGACGCGGACGGGGACAAGTGGACGATGCTGCTGGCACCGAAGGCGGGGACGTACCGGCTGGCGGCGCCGTACACCGTGCCGCGCGGGACGCCTTGTCCGGACGAGCTGAAGTGATCAGCGCGGTGTGATCAGCGCAGCTGGTCCACGTATTTGTCCGTGCCCGGAACTGTCGGGACGAACGGCGCCAGTAGCTCCACCCTGCCCATCGGCGGTTCCTCCAGGGTCGTGAAGCACCGCTCCCAGCACTCCCTCGGATCCCTCTCCAGGAACCACAGCAGGGTCAGGCGGGTGTCCACGCCCTCCACCTGCTTCACGTACGTCATGCGGTCGCCGGGGAGAGGAGTCGGGCGGAAGACCGTCACCATGGCCGCCGGGGAGCCTGCCAGCCGCTTCGGAAGGTGACGGGAGACCAGCCACTCCAGCAACTCCCCACGCTGCTCCGGGGATTCCGCGTCGATGACCTCCAGCACCAGCCCGGCGTACGGGTGGTCCAGGGCGTGGAAGTCCCTCGGGCCCGCCGCTCCGTCGCGGTAGACCGTGTGCTCGTGGTCCTGGAACGCGGTGAACACGTGGGTGCGGTCGCGGTAGACGCGGGCGTCGCGGTTGAGGCGTTTGTTGATGGCCACCGTCCATCTCATGTGGTCGTCGTAGCGGCCGTCGGTGACCCAGTAGGTGGAGAGGTAACAGCCCGCCGTCACCGGCTGGGCCACCGCCGACTTCTCCGGGACGCGCAGGAGTTGGAGATCCCGGGTGGCCACCCAGCGGCGGCCCGCGAACATCCAGGGCATCGCCATCGCGCCGGCGTAGTAGTGATCGTCCTCGTACCACCGGTTGTAGGCGTACTCATGGCCGGGATGCGGTTCGACCATGGTGATCAGCGCGTGGCCGGGGCGGACTCCGTAGGGTCCTACGGCGGCCAGTTCGGCGTACGTCTCGCTGTGGGTCACTTCTGACACGGTCTTCTCTGACACGGTCTTCCCTGACGCGGTCTTCCCTGACGCGGTCTCTTCTGACATGGGACCTTCCCTCCTCCAGCGCTCGCCCATACTCTGACGCCCCGTCAGATAATGCGCCAGGGCAGGGAGGCCGCCGGTATGTCACTTCTCTCCGGGAAGACCGTCGTGGTGTCGGGTGTCGGTGCCGGGCTCGGTCATCAGGTGGCGGCGGCCGTCGTGCGGGACGGCGGGAACGCCGTGCTGGGGGCGCGGACCGAGGCGAACCTCGCCAAGAGCGCCGCCGAGCTCGACCCGGGCGGGGCGCACACGGCGTACCGGTCGACGGACATCACCGACGAGCAACAGTGCGCGGCCCTCGGGGAGTTGGCGCTGGAGCGGTTCGGGCGACTGGACGCGGTGGTGCAGGTGGCCGCGTGGGACAGCTACTTCGGCGGGCTCGAGGACGCGGACTTCGCGACCTGGCAGTCGGTCATCGACGTGAACCTGCTGGGGTCGCTGCGGATGACCCGGGCGTGCCTGGCGGGACTGAGGGCGGCGGGCGGGGGGTCCGTGGTGTTCGTCGGGACGCAGTCGGCCGTGGCCGCCCCCTCGCAGGTGCGGCAGGCCGCGTACGCCGCCTCGAAGGGGGCGCTGACCAGCGCGATGTACTCGCTGGCTCGGGAGCTCGGGCCGTACCGGATCCGGGTCAACACCGTGCTGCCGGGCTGGATGTGGGGGCCGCCGGTGCAGGCGTACGTGCAGTTCACGGCGCACACGGAGAAGGTGCCGGAGGCGGACGTGCTGAAGCGGCTCACCGACCGGATGGCGTTGCCCGACCTCGCGACGGACGGGGACGTGGCGGACGCGACGGTGTTCCTGGCCTCGGACCGGGCCCGGGCGATCACCGGACAGTCGTTGCTGGTCAACGCCGGGGAGCTGATGCGATGAGTTCATGTAGGTGAACGCAGGCCATCATCTCGAATATTTTTACCTCCCCTTGACCCGACGTCAGCTTGTCGTGTCCACGTGGTGGCACCCACGATGAGCGCCGGGCTGATCCATGGGAGGGCGCATATGAACGGTCTCGACTGGGCCGTGCTCATCGGCTATTTCGGCGTGATGGTCGCCATCGGCGTCTGGTCGCACAAACGTGTCGACGACGTGAGCGACTTCTTCACCGCCGGCGGCAAGATGCCGTGGTGGCTGTCGGGCATCTCGCACCACATGTCGGGCTACAGCGCGGTGATGTTCACCGGGTACGCGGGCATCGCCTACACCTACGGCGTCACCTCCTTCATCACCTGGTCCTTCCCCATCGCCCTCGGCATCGCGATCGGCTCGAAGCTGTTCGCGCCGCGCATCAACCGGCTGCGTTCACGACTCCATGTGGCTTCCCCGCTGGAGTATCTGAAGAACCGTTACGACCTCAAGACCCAGCAGGCGCTCGCCTGGTCGGGCATGCTGCTGAAGATCGTGGACGTGGGCGCCAAGTGGGCCGCCATCGCGACCCTGTTGTCGGTGTTCACCGGGCTCTCGCTCAACCAGGGCATCCTGATCACCGGCGCCATCACGGCCGTCTACTGCACGATCGGCGGGCTGTGGGCCGACGCGCTCACGGAGCTGGGCCAGTTCGTCATCCAACTCCTCGCCGGCGTCGCGATGTTCATCGCCGTCGTCCTCAAACTCAACGACAAGGGCATCGGCTTCTTCGGCGCCTGGGACGAGCCGGCGCTCCAGGGCCACGGAAAGCCGCTGGTGGGGCCGTACGGAACGGTCTTCCTGCTCGCCTTCCTGTTCATCAAGCTCTTCGAGTACAACGGCGGCATGCTCAACCAGGCCCAGCGCTACATGGCCACGGCCAACGCGCACCAGGCCGAGCGCTCCGCGCGCCTGTCGGCGATCCTGTGGCTGGTGTGGCCGGTCGTCCTGTTCTTCCCCATGTGGATGTCACCGCTGCTGGTCCACTCGAACAAGCCGGACGGCTCCGACTCCTACGGCCTGATGACCGAACAGCTGCTGCCGCACGGCCTGTTGGGCCTCGTCATCGTCGGGTTCTTCTCGCACACGATGGCCATGTGCTCCTCCGACGCCAACGCGATCGCGTCCGTCTTCACCCGGGACTGCGCACCGGTGGTCTGGCGCAGGGCGCGCAGCTGGAACCAGGGCCAGGGCCTCAGGGTCGCGCGTATCACCACGGTCGTCTTCCTCGGTCTGTCGATGGCGGCGGCGACCCAGGTCAACTCGCCCGCGTTCAAGGACATCATCACCGTCGTGATCAAGTGGGTGGCCGGACTCATGGGCCCGATGGCCATCCCGATGATGCTCGGCCTGCTGCGCCCGTTCCGCCGCTCCGGCCCGACGGCCGCGCTCACCAGCTGGTCGATGGGTCTGCTCGCCTTCTGGCTGGTCAACTACCCGATCAACTGGAACGTCGACGGCGGGGTCCCGCTCCAGTACCAGGTCTCGATCCCGCTGGCCGTCTCCCTCGTCCTCTACATCCTCATCGGGTTCATCAAGCCCGAGGACACCCCGGAGCGTCTCGCGATCATCGAGAAGATCAACACGGACGACGACGGGGCGGCGGGTGTGGCGATCCCGGTTCCGGTGGGTCCGGCGGACCGTACCCCGGTGAAGGACTGACCTCGGCCTGATCGAAGCACCCGCTCTCCCCCAAGCACTCGATCCCCTCAACCGGCCTGCTTCGTAGGTTGGTTGAGGGGATTGCTTTGCCGGATCATTGCCGCCTGTGTACTCCAGAGTTCAAACAGCTCCTGTGTGATCACTGTCATGAAGCCACCGTTCCTGTGGACTGAGCGGGGGTCAGTCCGTTCAGCCGCGTGCCCCGAACGGTCTTGGGCGGCGAGAACCACTCCGTCACCGCTCTCGGCGTGAACGGGTCCGTGACGTACGCGGGCTGGGAGGACTGGAGCGGCAAGCAGTACGCCAGCGGCATCGACACCGATGCGGGCGGCACCTGGCACCGGCTCACCGCGCCGCTGCCGAACCGGTACGTCACCTCGCTCACCGTCGACCCGCACGACGCCCGCCACGTGTGGGCGACGTACGGCGGTTTCACCGTGAGTTACGTCTCCGGCGCGGGCGAGGGCCACGTCTTCGAGAGCACCGACGGCGGCACCACCTGGACCGACCGCACCGGCGACCTGCCGGACGCGCCGGCCGGGGCGCTCGCCCTGTGGCACGGCCACGTGGTCGTCGGCACGGACGTCGGGGTGTTCGCCGCCGCGCCCACGGGGACCGGCTCGTACTCCTGGTACCGGCTCGGTGACGCCCTGCCGCACGCCGGGATCGTCTCCCTGGACGTCTCGCCCGACGGCGGGCGCCTCCTGGTGGCGACCCACGGACGCGGGCTCTGGTCCGCGCAGGCACCGCTGTGAGAGCGAGCGGGTCTCACGCTCGCGGATAGCGCGTCAGCCACCCGGGAGACGCCCCCGCGGGACCGTGCAGCGCGGGCCCCTGGGTCATCTCCATCGCGAAGTCGTCGGCGAGTTCGAGAAGTGTGGGACGGCCCTCCAGTTCGGCCAGCCAGGCCGGCGGGAGGGCCGTCTCCCCGTGCAGGGCACCCAGCAGGCCGCCTGTGAGCGCGCCGGCCGCGGCGGAGGGCCCGTCGTGGTTCACGGCGAGGCACAGACCGTGCCGTACGTCCTCCCCGACCAGCGCGCAGTACACGGCGGCGGACAGCAGCCCGTCCGCCGAACCGTCGGCGGCGAGTTCCTCCACTCGCGCCGGGGTGGGCATCCCCTGCCGTACGGCGCCGAGCGCGTGCTGGAGCGCGTCCGACACGGGCTCGTGTCCGGGCCGCGCGGCCAGCAGGGCGAGGGCCCGCTGCACCGCCCCGTCCAGGCTGTCGCCGAGGGCCAGCGCGTGCACGATCACGGCGTACGCGCCCGCCGACAGATACGCGACGGGGTGCCCGTGGGTCTGCGCGGCACACTCGACGGCCAGCTGTACGACGAGCTGCGGCTCCCATCCGACGAGGAGCCCGAAGGGCGCGGAACGGGCGGTGGCCTCGGGTCCGAGTTCGTCCGGGTTCTTGGGCGACTCCAGGGTCCCCATGGTGTCGTCGCCGAACCCGATGAGCAGGGACCGGGTCGGGTCGCGGCGGGCGTACAGCCACTCCTCCCGGGCCAGCCAGCCGTCTTCCTTGCGCCGCTCGTCGGGCCCCCAGTCGCTCTGGGTGGCGGCCCAGCGGCGATAGGCCCGGTGCAGGTCGGTGGGCGGATGCCAGGCGCCGGTGTCCCGGCGGACCTGGGCCCGTATCAGCCCGTCCATGGTGAAGAGGCTGAGCTGGGTGAGATGGGTGACGGCGCCGCGTCGGCCGTACCCGAAGCCGAGGTCCACGAGTCCCTCGGCGCCGTACGCCTCCCGGATCTCGTCCAGTCCGAGTCCGTCGACCGGCGCGCCCAGCGCGTCACCCACGGCCACCCCGAGGAGCGTCCCGCGCACCCGGCTCCGGAAGTCCTGCTGCTCGGCACGCCCCCAGACGACGGCCCCGGTTGTCGCACCCACCAAGACCTCCCATGGCGACCGTCCGTATGTACGACGCCCTGCACTGTAATCGACGCAGGGTGGGAGGTTCAGGGGGCGTGGGAGTACGCGGGGTGCGTCCCGGTTGGTCCTGGAACGGACCAATCACCCCGCATAGCGAGCCCGTATCGCGTCCCTCGCCCCGGTCACCGCTGTCAGGCAGGCGTGGACGTGGTGACGGTCCCCGTCGGGGGCTGTCAGCAGATCGGTGAGGATGGCGGCCAGGGTCGCCAGGTCGTCCCATTCCGGACCGAGGGCGAGGAGTTCGGACAGGCCCCGGTCCGCTGCCGGGGCGTCTGACCGGGCGCAGCCCAGGAAGCAGTGGGCCTGGGCTCGCATCACGGGTTCCATGCCGGAGTCCTGCTCGACCAGGCGGCCGAGGTCGCGCCACAGGGATGCGGCGGCGGCCGGGCCTTCGGAGCGGTGGATCGTCATGGCCAGTTGGAAGGTGCCGCGGAGGGGGTCCGTGGTGCGCAGGTGCTCGGCGAGAGCGCGGGCCTGCGCCCACTCGCCGTTGTGGCGGTGGAGTTGCGCCCGTACGTCGTCCAGTTCCTCGGAGTGGGTCGACGCCAGCCGCTCCCTCGCCTCCTCCCATCTCCCGCACCACATCAGCAGTTCGATCGCCGCACCCCGCTGCCACGTCACCTCGCCGTCCAGTGCCACGCAGCGGTCCAGGTCGGACAGGGCCTGTTCCGTGCGGCCGACCGCCAGACACACCCGGCCCCGCAGGCCGTAGGCCCACGCGTACTCCGGGTCGGCCGCCAGGGCGCGGTCCAGGTGGTGCAGGGCGTCCTCGTAGGACTTGCGGGCGTGGTGGATCGCTCCCAGGCCGGCCAGGGCGGTCTCATGGGCCGGGTCCTGTGCCAGGAGGGCGTGGAAGACGGCCACCGCCTCGTCGAGCCGGCCCGCGGTCCGGTACGCCGATCCCAGCTCGGCCCGGATCCAGTCGGCGCCGGGCTCCGCTTCGGCGGCTCGCCGCAGGTCCTCGAACATGCCGTCCTGGTCGTCCAGCCGGCGCCGCACCCGGGATCTCATCACCAGCGCCCAGGCGTAGTCGGGGATCAGCTCGACGGCCCGGTCGAAGTCGGCCGACGCCGCCTCGTACCGGCCGAGTTCGTACAGGGTCTGGGCGCGGCTCGCCAGCGCCGACGCGTAGCCCGGCTCCAGGGTCACCGCACGCCCCAGTTCCGCCACCGCCTCCTCGTACCGCGCGGCGAGCCGGTACGCGTCGCCGCGTTCCGACGCGACCCAGGCCAGCTCGGGTGCGAGCGCGGCCGCCCGGTCCAGGTCGGCGAACGCCTTGTCCAGGTCGCCGCGCGCACGGTGCAGCCGGGACCTGCGCACCAGCGCCCACAGGTACTCGGGGTCGATGCTCAGCGCACGGTTGAAGTCGGCGAGCGACTCGTCGAGCCGTCCCATGCTGTGCCGGCACACCGCCCGCCCGGTCAGGGCGATGTCGTCGGTGGGGTCGAGGGCGACGGCACGGCTGAAGTCGGCGTCCGCCTCATCGAGCCGGGACGCCAGACGGTAGGTCTCGGCCCGCTCGGCGAGGATCCACCCGGTGTCGGGGGCCAGTTCGACGGCCCGGTCTAGGGCGGCCAGGGCAGCGGGGTAGTCCTCCAGCAGCTGGTGGGTGACGCCCCGGCCGTAGTGGGCCAGCGGTTGCTCCGGGTCGAGCTCGACCGCATGGTCGTACGCCTCCAGGGCCTGGGCGTACTCCTGGCGGTTGCGCAGGTCCCGGCCGCGCAGCACGTGCGCCTCCGCCCGGCCGGCCGGGTCGAGACCGGGGCGGGCCAGGAGCAGGTCCGTCGCCCGGGTCACTCCGCTCTCCTCGTCCGCGAGCGCCGCGGCCAAGGAGCGCCCCCATTCGCGCAGTACGGCGTGGTCCGCGGCGTCGCCCGCCTCCTCCAGCATCCGTGCCCAGCGGCGGGCGACGACCTCGTCCTCGCGGCAGGCCACGACGAATCCGCGCAGCGCCTCGGCGAGCGCCGCGGGCGGGCGGGCGCACAGCAGGTGGTACATCTCCTCCAGGCGCAGCTCGCACCATTCCTCGTCGGCCCACAACTCCTCGGCACCGCGGCCGAATCCGGCGTCCTCGCGCCACTCGGCGAACGCGTCGGCGAGCCGCCGGTGCCGGGTCGTCCACTCGGTCCGGGACCGGCGCCGCTCCAGCCGGAGCATCTGCGCGCGTACGACGTCGTGGTACTGGAGCCGGTCCCCGCGCTGGGCGACGAACGGCAGCCCGGTCAACCATGCGTACTCGGTGTCGAGTTCGTCCTCGGGCGAGGCCGCGAGCACCCGGAAGACGTCCGCGTCCAGGCGTCTCGGCAGCGCGCAGGCCCTGGCGACCTTCCGGCGGGGCTCCGGTTCCGGCTTCAGGAACCGTTCCACCGCGGTCGTGCTCGGGTCGATCACGTCGTCCGGGCCGTCGGGGCGCCTGGCCGCGAGCGTCGACACGAGGACCGGGAGGCCGCCCGTCAGCCGCAGCACCTCCTCCACGACCGGTTCGGCCACGACGCCCCGCGCGGCGAGCAGGCGGCGCGACTCGGTCTCGGTGAAGGGAGCCAGCGGCACCTCCGCCACCGAGTCCAGGCCGCCCCAGCGGGCGCTGTCCAGGGGGCGCTGACCCGCGGTGACCACGACAACCGCGGCGGGCAGCCGGCCGTGCTCGCGGGGCTTGGTGAGGACGTCGTAGAGCCATGGATCGAGGAAGGGGCCGGTCCGCTCGTACGTGTCGAAGAACAGGACGATCCACGGTACGGCGGAGGCAGCGGCCCTCAGTTCGCCGAGCAGCACCGGGGTGAGGACCCGCTCCGGGGTGAGGACCAGGTCGACGTCGTCGAGGTTGCGGAAGCGGGCGCCGAGGCCGGCCCGCAGCCGGTCGGCCCCCTGGGCGAGCCGGTCCGCGGGAAGGGCCCGGGTGACCAGGCCGGCGCCCGGCAGGGCGGCCTCCAGTGCGCCCAGACCGACGTCCACCGCCATCCTGCTCCCGGCCGAGGCCGAGGCCGGCTCCGGCGAGGACTCGGGCGCGAGCGCGGCGAGGGTGGCCGCCTCCGCCTCGCGCCGCCGCTCCCGCCAGGTCGCCAGGCGCCGCTCCAGATCCTTCAACCGCCGCCCCTGGCCGGCGAATTCGCGGCACAGGGTCTCCATCGCCTCCGGCACGCTGCCGACACTGTCGTCGACGTAGGCCGTGAGGGCACCGCGTTCACGGGCGAGCTGCGCCAACTCCTGGACCAGGGAGGTCTTTCCGATGCCCGCGCTGCCGTGGACATGGAACCGGAAGCGGTGCCGGGCGTCGGTGGCCGGGATGTCGAAGTTCCGCAGGAACGCGGCCCGTTCGGGCTCGCGGCCGACGAACCCGGCCCGTGTGCGCCGCAGGATCAGCTCCTGCAGCGACGGCTCCGCCTGCGCCATGCGTCCGTCCCCTCGTCGCGGCCCGTCCGCCTCCCATTCTGGCGCAAGCGATCTGGAACACACCGCCCCGCACAGGGAAGATGATCCCCATGGCATCGACACCCCCACGCACCACCCGCAGCGCACTCCACCTCTCCGCCACCCTGCTCACCGCGACCGTCGCGCTGTACATAGCGCTCGTGGCGTTCGGGAACATCACGGACTTCGGGACCAACCAGGCGTTCGTGCAGCATGTTCTCGCGATGGATACGACGTTCAAGGACGACGATCTGATGTGGAGAGCCATCACCAGCAAGGGACTTCAGAACACGGCGTACGTCGCGATCATCGTGTGGGAGACGCTGGCCGCTCTCGTGCTGATCTACGGCACGTGGCTGTGGGTGCGCGGGGACGATCCGCGGGCCCGGCGCTTCTCCACCTACGGCCTGCTCATGCTCATGCTGCTCTTCGGCGCCGGGTTCATCGCGATCGGCGGGGAGTGGTTCTCCATGTGGCAGTCGGACACCTGGAACGGGCTGGACGCGGCGCTGCGGGTGTTCGTGCTGAGCGGGCTCGTGCTGCTGGTGGTCAACCTCCCGGACCGCAGCGCTAGTTGACGACTACGACCTTCGTCCCCGTCTCGCCGAACGTCCACAGTGCCGACCCGTCCGCCGCCTTCATGCGGATGCCGCCGGTCCGGGCGCCGTTCGCGGGCGGGGGCGAGGAGCCGTCCACCGCGTTGGAGAAGGCGACGTTCACGCCGTCCACGGCGGTGAAGTACACGATGTGCTCGATCTTCACGCCGTCGGATCCGGTCGTCGGTTCCCCCCGGCGCAGCGAGACCGAGTAGGTGCCGGGGGCCGGGGCCACCGTCCCCGGCCAGACGGCGAAGGTCCGCCGGGCCGACTCGCTCGCGTCGATCAGCCAGACCCGCTTGTCGCCGAGCGAGTAGACGATCCGGCGGCCGGTCCCGGAGGCGTCCGGGACCGCGGTCGCCGACGGCTGGGGCCGCGCGGACGTGCTCGGGGACGCCGACACGCTCGGCCGGGCGGTGCCGGCCAGGCTCGGCTTCGTTCCCTTGTCGGCCTGTACGGCCAGGGCGACGACGGCGGCGATCGCCCCCACGGTCAGACCCGTCACCCAGACCTTCGGGGCTGGCACGGCACGCATCTCCTCGGCTAAGGATCCCCGTCGAACGGGGGTCGGATCATCGTACCGGCCCCCGCCGAGACACCTTCCGCCTCACTCAGTCCTTCCGCCTCCTCAGTCCAGCACCGGCAGCAGCTCCGGCAGATGCCCGTCGGACACGGCCGCCGCCTGCTGCCGCTCCTCCGGCACCTGTCCGTACAGCGTGGTGCGTGGACGGGCGGGACGGCCCGCCGCCTCGGCCACCGCGATCAGGTCCTTCACCGACTTGTACGAGCCGTACGACGAACCCGCCATCCGCGAGATCGTCTCCTCCATCAGCGTGCCGCCGAGGTCGTTCGCCCCCGAGCGGAGCATCTCCGCCGCGCCTTCCGTACCCAGCTTGACCCAGCTGGTCTGGATGTTCGGGATCCAGGGGTGCAGCAGGAGGCGGGCCATCGCCGTGACCGCCCGGTTGTCCCGCATGGACGGGCCGGGGCGGGCGATGCCGGCCAGGTACACCGGTGCGTTGGTGTGGATGAAGGGGAGCGTCACGAACTCCGTGAAGCCGCCCGTGCGTTGCTGGATTGCGGCCAGCGTGCGCAGGTGGCCCAGCCAGTGGCGCGGCTGGTCCACATGGCCATACATCATCGTCGAGGAGGACCGGAGGCCGACCTCGTGCGCCGTCTCGATCACCTCGATCCAGGTCGCCGTCGGCAGCTTGCCCTTGGTCAGGATCCAGCGGACCTCGTCGTCGAGGATCTCGGCGGCCGTGCCGGGGATGGAGCCGAGGCCGGCCTCCTTGGCCGTCGTCAGCCACTCGCGGATGGACATGCCGGTGCGGGTCGCGCCGTTGACGACCTCCATCGGGGAGAAGGCGTGCACATGCATGCCGGGGACCCGCTCCTTCACCGCCTTCGCGATGTCGAAGTACGCCGTCCCGGGCAGGTCCGGGTGGATGCCGCCCTGCATGCAGACCTCCACCGCGCCGACCTCCCAGGCCTGCTCGGCGCGGTCGGCCACCTGGTCCAGGGAGAGGGTGTAGGCGTCGGCGTCGGTGCGCCGCTGGGCGAAGGCGCAGAAACGGCAGCCCGTGTAGCAGACGTTGGTGAAGTTGATGTTCCGCGTGACGATGTACGTCACGTCGTCGCCGACCACCGACTTGCGGACGTCGTCGGCGATCGCGGTCAGCGCGTCCAGGGCGGGCCCGTCGGCGTGCAGCAGCGCGAGGGCCTCCGCGTCGGTCAGCTTCGTGGGGTCGTCGGCGGCTGTGCGCAGCGCGTCCCGTACGTCCGTGTCGATGCGCTCGGGCACCATGCCGGGGGCGGCCGCCTCGCGCAGGGCACCCCAGTCGCCGTAGACCTCGTCGAAGTCGTCGCGGCGGTCGGACGTACGGCCCTCGGTGTCGATCGTGGCGTGCAGGTCCGTACGCCCGGACGGGACGAAGACCTCCTCCGGCTCCTGCCAGGGCAGCCCCTTCGGGAGGGCGTCGGGGCGGGCGAGGCCCGTCTCCGGGTCGGCCAGCGCCGCCACGTGCGGCCGCAGCCGCGGGTCCAGCCAGGGCTCGCCGCGCCGCACGAACTCGGGGTAGACGCAGAGACGTTCCCGCAGCTCGAAACCGGCGGCGCGGGAGCGCTCCGTGAGCTCCTCGATCTGCGGCCACGGGCGCTCGGGGTTCACATGGTCGATGGTGAGCGGGCTGACCCCGCCCCAGTCGTCGATCCCCGCCCCGATCAGGCGCTCGTACTCGCTGTCGACGAGGTTCGGCGGGGCCTGGATGTTGGCCGCCGGACCCATGATGAGGCGGGCCACCGCCACCGCGGCGACCAGTTCGTCCAGCTCCGCGTCCGGCATGCCGCGCATCGCGGTGTCCGGCTTGGCGCGGAAGTTCTGGATGATCAGCTCCTGGACGCTGTGGTACGCCCGTGCCGTGCGCCGGAGCGCGAAGAGGGACTCGGCGCGCTCCTCGTACGTCTCCCCGATCCCGAGGAGGATGCCGCTCGTGAACGGCACCGACGAACGTCCGGCGTCCTCCAGGACCCGCAGCCGTACGGCGGGTTCCTTGTCCGGGGAGCCGTAGTGCGGTCCGCCGGGCTCGGACCACAGCCGCTCGGCGGTCGTCTCCAGCATCATGCCCATGCTCGGCGCGACGGGCTTCAGCCGCTGGAAGTCGGTCCAGGTCAGCACGCCCGGGTTGAGGTGCGGGAGGAGTCCCGTCTCCTCCAGGATGCGGATGGAGATGGCCCGGACGTAGGCGATGGTGTCGTCGTAGCCGTGCGCGTCCAGCCACTCCCTGGCCTCCGGCCAGCGGTCCTCGGGCTTGTCGCCGAGGGTGATGAGGGCTTCCTTGCAGCCCAGCGCGGCACCCTTGCGGGCCACGTCCAGGACCTCGTCGGGGGACATGAACATGCCGTGGCCGGCCCGGCGGAGCTTGCCGGGCACGGTCACGAAGGTGCAGTAGTGGCACTTGTCCCGGCACAACCGGGTGAGGGGGATGAAGACGCTCTTCGAGTACGTGATGACACCGGGGCGGCCCGCCTGCGCGAGGCCCGCGTCCCTGACCCGGGCGGCGGACGCGGTGAGGTCGTCCAGGGCCGGGCCGCGGGCCTGGAGCAGCACCGCGGCCTCGGCGACGTCGAGGGCGACGCCGTCCCGGGCACGTTTGAGAGCGCGACGCATGGAGTTCTCGGTGGGGCCCGTACCGCCGGGGCGGTCGGTGGGGCCGGTTCCGGAGGCCGCGGAAGTCGTCATCCTTCGAGCATACGAGCGGGGTGATCAGGGCGGCGGTGCTGCCCGGAGGTGGGTGACGTCACACTCCCTCACCACCGTCCTGGACATAACGGGCATACTCCTCCAGCACCTTGAGCACGTCACCCTCCCCCGCCGGAGGCAGCTGCAGCACCACCTCCTCGATGCCGAGCTCGGCGTAGTG
The DNA here is from genome assembly GCF_042880295.1 of Streptomyces sp. NPDC058307. Classification (NCBI taxonomy): domain Bacteria; kingdom Bacillati; phylum Actinomycetota; class Actinomycetes; order Kitasatosporales; family Streptomycetaceae; genus Streptomyces; species Streptomyces sp. NPDC058307. Next base: position 86,264 of record NZ_JBHVYZ010000004.1, on the reverse strand, counting down.
GGCGAGCTTGCCGGGGGTGGGGACGACGGCGTACGGGACGACCTGGAGGGCGGCCGGGTCGCGGCCCGCGTCGGCCCAGGCGGTGCGCAGCACGGGCAGGGACTCGGCCAGGCCGCGGCCGCCGATGGGGAGCCAGCCGTCGGCGTACTCGCAGATGTGGGAAAACAGCTTGGGCCCGGCGGCGCCGCCCACCAGGGTCCGCCTCCGGACGGGCTTGGGGAAGGCATGGCTGGCCCGGACACTCCCGAACTCCCCCTCGTAGGCGGTCGGTTCATCCGCCCAGAGCGCCTGCATGAGCGCCATCCGGTCCCGGACGAGCTCGCGCCGGGTACGCCACTCGACGCCGTGGTCGGCGGCTTCCTCGACGTTCCACCCGAAGCCGAGCCCGAGTGTGAACCGCCCGCCGGAGAGGTGGTCCAGGGTCGCGATCTGCTTGGCGAGGTCGATCGGGTCGTGCTGGGCGACGAGCGTGATGCCGGTGCCGAGACCGAGCCGCTCGGTGACGGCGGCGGCCTGGCCGAGCGCGACGAACGGGTCGAGGGTACGGCCGTACTCGCGCGGCAGATCGCCGCCCGCCGGGTACGGGGTGGTCCGCTCGACGGGGATGTGGGTGTGCTCGGGCAGATACAGCCCGGCGAAGCCCCGCGCCTCCAGCTCACGGGCGAGCCGGGTCGGGGTGATGGTCTCGTCGGTGAGGAAGATCGTCACGGAAATACGCATGACTGCATCTGTACCGGGCGGGGGCGGGGATGTCCATACCGACTGGTCGGCATCTCTGATGGAGATCGGTTCCAGTGCCCGGTGTCGGTGATCTGTCGGTGCTGTCGGCCGTATGTCGGGGGCTTGTCGACAGGGGCCCGGAGTCTGGTCGCAGACCCGGCCGGGTGACCGCCCGCCGACCCTGCGAACTCCCAGGAGTCACCATGACCACCACCCACGTCACGATCATCGGCGCCGGGCTCGGCGGCCTCACGCTCGCCCGTGTCCTGCACGTCCACGGCATCCCGTCCACCGTCTACGAGGCGGAGTCCTCGCCGACGGCGCGGGCGCAGGGCGGGATGCTCGACATCCACGACTACAACGGACAGCTCGCGCTGGAGGCTGCGGGCCTGATGGACGAGTTCCGCGGTCTCGTCCTGGAGGGGCGCGAGGCCACGCGGCTGCTCGACCGGGACGGGACGGTCCTGTTCGAGAAGGCCGACGACGGCACCGGCGACCGCCCCGAGGTGCAGCGCGGCGAACTGCGACAGCTCCTGCTGGACTCCCTCCCGCCCGGCACGGTCCGCTGGGGTCACAAGGTCGGCGGCACGCGTGCGCTCGGGGAGGGCCGCCACGAGGTGACGTTCGCCGACGGGACCTCGGTCGTCACCGAGCTGCTGGTCGGTGCGGACGGCGCGTGGTCACGGGTACGGCCGCTGCTGTCGGACGCGGTTCCCGAGTACACCGGCATGTCCTGCGTCGAGGTGTATTTGTACGACTCCGACACCCGGCACCCGGTCAGCGCGAAAACAGTCGGAGGCGGGGCGCTGTTCGTGCTCGCGCCGGGCAAGGGCTTCGTGACGCACCGGGAGAAGGGAGGCGACCTGCACACCTACGTGATGTTCGTCCGCCCGCAGGACTGGTTCGCGGACATCGACTTCACCGACTCCGCCGCGGCCACCGCGCGGATCGCGGCGGAGTTCGACGGCTGGGCCCCGGAACTCACGGCACTGATCACCGACGCCGACACCGCACCGGTCCTGCGTCCCCTCGTCGCCCTGCCCGTCGAGCACCGGTGGGAGCGGGTGCCGGGAGTGACGCTGATCGGCGACGCCGCCCATGTCGCCGCCCCGAACGGCGAGGGCGCCAACCTCGCCATGCTCGACGGCGCGGAACTGGCGCAGTCCCTGGCAGCCCACCGCGACGACCTCGAGACCGCGCTCGCCGAGTACGAGCGGGCGATGTTCCCCCGCAGCGCCGCAACCGCCACCGAGGGCACCGAGCTCTACGCCCTGATGTTCGGCGACAGCACACCACACGGCCTGATCAGCATGTTCACGGACGGCCCGGACGAAACCGGGAGTACTACTCGGCCTCAAGGACAGTGAGCAGCTCGGCGAGGGCGGGCAGGGCGTGTTCGATCGCCTCGCGGCTGTCCGGAGTCAGATCGGCCAGGGCGCGGTGCAGGGCGGCCGTGCTGGCGCGGTCGTAGGTGTGGAGCATCTCCAGTGCGGTGGGTGAGGCGGCGAGGCGGACGGTGCGCAGGTCGGTCGTCGAGGGTTCGCGCTCGACCAGGCCGGCGGTGGTCATGGTGCGGACGAGGTTGCTGATGGTGGACGGGGCCAGACGCAGCCGGTCGGCGGCCTGGCGGGGTGACAGCGGTCCGGCTTCGGCGAGTGCCCGGAGGAGTTCGATCTGGGCTTCGGGGAGGTCGGGGAGGTCGGCGGTGCGTCGGGTGCGCAGGATGGCCCGGCGCAGCGGGCCGACGAGGCGGCCGAACTCGGTGGCAGTGTCCATGGGATCGATTCTCCCGCACAGGTGATTTTGCCGCAAAATAGTTTTGTGGCAAAATGAAGTGGTCGGCCACGCCGCGCCGGCAGGCACCACCCAAGGAGGTCACCCATGACGACAAGCAACGGCACCACCGGCAACGGTGCCTTCCAGACCACTGTCGAGCAGCCCGTCCCCCCGCAGGACCTGTCCAAGATCGTCGGCCACCGCTTCATCTACACCTACGCCAACGGCTGGCAGTACGAGATGTACGTGAAGAACGACCACACGATCGACTACCGGATCCACTCGGGAATGGTCGGCGGCCGCTGGGTCAAGGACCAGCAGGTCGACCTCGTCCAGTTGGACGACGACAACTTCAAGGTCTCCTGGAACGAGCCCACCGGCACGTCAGTCGCGGTCGACGTCATGCCCGGCAAGCGGCGCCTGCACGGGGTGATCTTCTTCCCGCACTGGGTCGAGGAGCACGGTGAGCGCACCGTCTGCTTCCAGAACGACCACCTGGACGACATGCGCCGCTACCGCGACCAGGGGCCCACTTACCCGATCTACGTCGTCCCCGAGTTCGCGAAGATCACTCTCTTCGAGTACGTCGGCGCAGACGACGACTCCGTCATCTCCGCCGCCCCCGGCGACCTTCCGGCCGGCTGGTCCGACCGCACCAACTGAAACCGGCGGGGTACCACTCGTGTGGCACCCCGCCGATGACGCCGCGTCAGCTGGTGGGCATGAGGACGCTGTCGATGATGTAGACGGTGGCGTTGGCGGTCTGGACGTTGCCGCAGACCACCTTGGCGGAGCCGTTGACGGTGTAGGACTCGCCGGAACCGGAGGCCATGACCTTCGACTTCTCCAGGGTGTCGAAGGAGCCCTTCTCCAGGTCCTTCGGGGTGAGCTTCTGGCCCACGACGTGATAGGTGAGGATCTTGGTGAGCTGGGCCTTGTCGCCCAGGACCTTGTCCAGGGTGGCCTTGGGGATCTTCGCGAAGGCGTCGTTGGTCGGCGCGAACACCGTGATGTTCTGGGCGTTGTTGAGGGTGTCGACCAACCCCGCCTTCTTCACCGCGGTGACCAGCGTGGACAGGGCCGGGTTGTTGGAGGCGGCCGTGGCGACCGGGGCCTGGGCCATGCCGTCGAAGGAACCGGCACCGGTCGCGGGCACCGACGAACAGGCCGAACCGAACGGCTTGTCCACGGCGGTGCTGCTGCCGGAGCCGGCCATGCCGTCGTCCGACGCGGAGGCCGACGCCTTCGACGAGGAGTCCGACTTGGTCGACTTGGTCGAGTCGGAGCCGCTGTCGGAGCAGGCACTCAGGGCCAGGGGCAGGACGGCCGCGGCGGCCAGGGTCACGGCGGTACGGCGAATACGGGTGTTCATGGTGTTTCTCCTGTGGGTTGGGGCAGCCCGAGCTGCCTCGACATGGGAAAGGGGAAAGTGGTTCGGATGGTCGGTCGGCGGGTGGTCAGTCGACGGTCACGACCACGGAGTGCCATCCGCTGGCGCCGTCGGGGATGGTGCGGGCGCGTTTCTCGGTCTGCACCGCGCCGGTGCGGTCGGTGGCGCGCACGGTGAGGGTGTGGCCGCCCTTGGCGGCCCGCCAGGGGAAGGTCCACTGGCGCCAGGTGTCGGCCGTGTCCTCGGTGGCGAGCCTGGCCTGCTGCCAGGGGCCGTCGTCCACGCGGACCTCGACCTTGTCGATGCCGCGGTGCTGGGCCCAGGCGACGCCGGCGACCATCACCGTGCCGGCCCCGGGCCGTGCGAACGGCTTGGGCGTGTCGATGCGCGATTCCGTCTTGATGGCTGCCTTGCGGGCCCAGCCGCGCTTGACCCAGTAGGGGTCGTAGGTGGCGAACGTGGTGAGCTCGATGTCCTTGATCCACTTGCAGGCGGAGACGAAGCCGTACAGCCCGGGCACCACCATGCGGACCGGGAAGCCGTGGGCGAAGGGCAGGGGTTCGCCGTTCATACCGAGGGCGAGGAGGGCGTCGCGGCCGTCCATCACGTCCTCGACCGGGCTGCCGATGGTCATGCCGTCCACGGAACGGGCGACCAACTGGTCGGCGGGGCCACCCTTCGAGGGCGGCTTCACCCCGCACTCGGCCAGCAGATCGGCCAGGCGTACGCCGATCCAGCGGGCGTTGCCGACGTAGGGGCCGCCGACCTCGTTGGAGACACAGGTCAACGTGATGTCCCGTTCGACGAGATCACGGCGCAGGAGATCGTCGTACGAGAGCGTGACGGGACGGGTGACGCCCTTGCCGTGGATCCGCAGTTTCCAGGTGGTCGCGTTCACCTTGGGCACCACGAGGGCGGTGTCGACTCGGTAGAAGTCCGCGGTGGGCGTGGTGAACGGGCTGAGGCCGGGGATCCGCGGTCCCGCGCCCTTCGGCACGACCCGGGCGGGGGATGCGGGTGCGGGAAGCACCGCGTTCCGCCGGGAGGCGACCGCGTCCCGGCCGCCGGCTCCGGTCAGGGACCGGCCCAGCAGACCGGCTCCCGCCGAGGCCACGGCCGCCGTGCCCGCCGCGATCACGAAGCCGCGGCGGTCCCAGTCCCCGCCGGACGGGACCGCCGGGGACGTGTGGGGTTCGGTGCGGGGTTGGAGGCGGCCCGTGAGCAGGTACAGGAGTACGGCTCCGGCGACGGCCCCGGCCACCGAGGGCAGCGCGTCCGTGACGCTGGTCGAGTCGGGCCTTCCGGTCGCCGCGAGCGCTCCCACGGCCCCGAACAGCAGCAGACCGGCCGCGGCCGTGCGGCGGAACCACAGCCCGAGAATTCCCAGGGACACCGCGAAAAGCGCGAGGGCCGCGAGAATTCCCAGCTGGAGAACCAGTTTGTCGTCGGTGCCGAAATTCCGGATCGCCCAGTTCTTGACCGCGGCGGGCGTGCGGTCGATCGCGGCGCCGCCGACGGCGACGACGGGACCGGCCTGCTGGCGGACCGCACCTGCCACGGCCTCGGCGACCGCGAGCGCCGCACACCCGGCCAGCGCACCGCTGAGCGCGCCCAGCAGCAGCCGCACCGGACGGGTCCGGCGGTGGGTTTTCTTCTGGTTCTCGGTCACGTGGGTAATCCGGTTCTGAAAGCCCGCCGGATTGGCCGAATCCACGATCGGATGAATTTTCTTTTCCCACCCATCCGCGCCCGCTTCGGCTACGGATTACCTATAAAACCCTGGTCGCGCTCAGCCGGGAAAGGCCATCAGGGCGATCGGCGTGGTGGTGGGCTGTTTCGAGCCGCCGTCGGGTTCGACGGTGATACCCATGCCCGAGGCCCGGTCGACGCCGCCCCGCATCAGGACGGCCTGGTCGCTGCGGTCGGGGTCCATCAACCCGGCGGACCGCATGGTCCCACCGTCGTCGAACCAGAGTTGGTAGACCTTGCCGCCGGGCGGACGGGCCATTCCCGAGACGACGAACACGGCTCTGTCCCGGCGGTGGGAGACGACGACCGTACCGGTGGCACCGCCGGCCAGGCCGGCGGCCCGGGTCCTGGCGTCCGGCGCCGCCAGTACGGCGGCGATCTCGTCGGACGTCCGGGACACCTGGCGCGCCTGGTCGCGGGCGTCCGCAGCCCGCTGGTGCTGCCACACGGTCGTCCCGCCGAGCGCCGCGGCCGCGGCGAGGCAGGCGGCGAGCGCCCACCGGGACAGCAGCCGGGCCCTCAGCCCGGCGCGCACCGGGACGATCCGGGCGGACGTGCCGGGTGAATCCTGGCGGACGGTGGTGATCCGGCGCAGCACCTGCTCGCGCAATGCCGACGCCGGAGTCGTGGCGACGGCCAGTCCCAGGCGGGCGGCTGTCGCGCTCAGCTCGGCCGTCTCCTGCGTGCAGGATGCGCAGTCCACGAGGTGCCGTTCGAACGAGGCGTTCTCGTTGTCGGACAGGGCGTGCAGGGCGTATGCGCCTGTCAGCCGGTGCAGGTCGGTGGTAGTCACGCGGTCACCCCCAGGCAGTCGCGCAGCCGGATCAGTCCGTCGCGCAGGCGGGTCTTCACGGTCCCCAACGGGAGTCCCAGCGCCTCGGCGACCTCGCGGTAGGTCAGCCCGCGGTAGTAGGCGAGAGTCACGGACTGGCGCTGGAGGTCGGTCAGCGTGCGCAGGCAGCGCCGTACCTGTTCCCGCTCCAGGCGTGCCTCGACGTGCTCGGCCACCTCGTCGTACTCCGGCACCTTGTCGAGCAGTGCGGCCTTGTGGTCCCGGGCCATCGCGGCGTCCACCGAACGGATCCGGTCCACCGCCCGTCGGTGCGCCAGGGTGAGGATCCAGTTCACCGCGGTCCCGCGGTCGGGACGGTAGCGGGGAGCTGTGCGCCACACCTCCACCAGGACCTCCTGGGCCACCTCCTCCGACTGCGCGTGATCCCGCAGCACGGCACGCACGACACCCAGCACCGGGCCCGCCACGCGGTCGTACACGCCCGCGAACGCGCCCTCGTCCCCCAGTGCCACCTGCTCCACGAGTTCCTGCAGATCGGGCCCTACCGAGGGGTTTCTGTCGATATGTACAGCTTTTTTCACCGAGGGCCTCCACCGTCGGGACATGTCCAGACGTAATCCGTTCCCGCAGGACACATGGATTGGTCACGCCCGTGACGAATCGGCTCACGGGTGCAGCCCGCCGACTGTGGCCGACGGGCTGCACGCGGGCTGTGAGGTCACTTGTGGTCGCAGTCCCAGTGCCCCTTCACCCAGTAGTGGTGCCAGTGTCCGTGGACGTAGACCCACGTGAAATGGCGGTCGTAGGACCAGTAGCCCTCGTGCCACATGCCGTGCTTGTCGTAATGGCCCTGGTGCCAGGTCTTGGTGTACTGGACCTTCTTCTCCCAGTGGCCCTTGACCCACTCCTTGGCCCAGTGCCCCTTGACCCACTCGCACTGGTCGTGGTGGTCCCCGACCAGCGCCGTGGACACGGTCGAGGGCGCCGGCGCGGCCACGGCCGTGCCCGTCAGGCCCAGGGCGGCGCCGCCGGCCAGCAGCCCGGTGGCAGTCGCACCGGCCACCAGTCGGCGGACTCGCGTGGATACAGCCATGAAGGCTCACCTCATCCTTCGAAGTCGATTGCATTGGCACAAGGGGTTCGAGGCACGCAGGCCCGCGTATGACTTACGGCCGGAGAAAACTTCATCCGGGAAGCGGGGCATGCGACGTCACCAGGAGTCATCCACGGCCGGAGCGGCATCGAATCCCTGGCGAAGCCGCGTCACTGCCCATCGCTCAAGGGACCGGTCATGACCACCGTCGCCACGCCACTCATCGCTACGCCACTCATCGCCACGCCACCCGCCCACAGCACCGATACCGGTCACCGTGTCGCGCTGGCCCGCAGCCGTCACGCTCCTGAGGTCGCCCGAAGGATCACCGCGCGGTGGCTGGCCGCGCGCGGCGTGTCTCCCTGCTCGGCGCCCGACGTACTGCTCATCGTCTCGGAGCTGGTCACCAACACCCTGCGTCACACCAGCGGCACCTGCACTCTCACGCTCACCGCCCACGCCACCACGGTCGGCGTCACCGTCACCGACACCAGCACCCGGCTCCCGAGGATGCGGTCGGATCCGGCGGCGAACGAGGACGGCGGGCGCGGTCTGGCGCTGCTGTACGGCATGGGAGTCCGGCTCACCGTCACCCCGACCCTCCGGGGCAAGGCGGTTAAGGCCACTTACGACCTCGGCGGTGAAGCACCCCATGACCTCGTGGAGTGAGCGTGCTGAGCTGGATGAGGGCCCTGGGCTGCGGGCTCATGCCGTGGGGCGCACGATCGATCGGGACGAGCACGTCGACGGAACGTGAGAACCATGCCCAGCACAGCCCATGAGGAGTCATCCGAACCGCCTGCCGACGACGCCCAGAACGTCGAGGCACTGCTGGTCCGGGTCGCGGACGGTGACAAGGACGCGTTCACCGGCGTGTACGAGGCGCTGGCACGCCCCGTCATGGGGCTGGCCTGCCGCATTCTGCACGACCCGGCACAGGCGGAGGAGGTCACGCAGGAGGTGATGGTCGAGGTCTGGCGCACGGCCCGGCGCTACCGGCCCGAACGCGGGAGTGCCAAGGGCTGGGTGCTCACCCTCGCCCATCGCCGGGCGGTGGACCGGGTCCGTTACGCACAGGCGGCAACACAGCGCGAGCGCCGTGCGGATGCCGTGCTCGCGGGCCGCGAGCACGACGAGGTGGCCGAGGCCGTGGAAGACGACGACGAACGCCGGCGCGCCCAGGAGTGCATGGCCCGGCTCGCCCGTATGTACCGGGTCCCCCTCGTGCTGGCCTACTACCAGGGGCTGACCTACGTCGAAGTGGCGGCCGCCCTGTCCACACCGGCCGGCACCGTCAAGTCCCGGATGCGCACCGGGCTGCGCCTGCTGCGCGACTGTCTGGAGGCCCGGTGATGACCACCGAGGAAGTCCCGCACCAGCTGGTCGGCGCCTACGTCCTGCACGCTCTCCCCCCGAACGAGACAGCCGCCTTCGAACGGCACCTCGACGGCTGCCACGCCTGCCGGCGCGAAGTGGCCGAACTCGCCGAAGCAGCAGCCCGCCTCGTGCCCACCCCCGCCGAGGACGCTGCCGTACCGGCCGACCTCCTCGGCCGCGTCCTGGACGACATCGGCCGGACCCCGCAGGAACACGCGCTTACCGGCCGGGCACCCGGCCGACGTAGGAGACGCCTCACGTCCTGGGCCCTGGCCGCGAGCCTCGCTGCCGTTGCCACGTTCGGCGGGATCGCCGCCTGGCAGGCCGTCCAGGCCGATGACGCCCGCGACCAGGCGACCGCACTGCAGAGCAGAAACAACGCATTGGCCGGCGTGCTCACCGCACCTGACGCCACCCTGCACACCACGAAACTGGCCGACGGCGGCTCCGCCACCGTCATCGTCTCCCGCGCCGCCGACCGGGCCGCCTTCGTAGCCGCGGACCTGCCCGCTCTCAGCGCCGACGAGGTCTACGAACTCTGGTACGCGGCTCCCTCGGGCGACCTCCGTCCAGCGGGCCTCCTGCCGGGAACCGGAGACCGCTCCGCCCGTGTTCTGGACCGACCGCTCGGCCGGACGGTGGCCGTCGGCATCACCGTCGAACCGGCCGGCGGATCCCACCGGCCCACGACCGAACCCCTCGGCATCATCCCCGTCGGCTCCTAGCACGGGAGCCCCGAGAAGCGGCGGCGGCATCGCCCCGTTCACCATGACTTCCCTCCGCTCCCGCACTCCGCCCACAGCAGCTTCCCGCCCTTCGACGCGCCCAGTTGCCGCAGTACCGAGACGCCCGTCGCGTCCGCGCAGGCCCGTACCAGGTGCAGGCCGCGGCCGTTCTCGGCGTCCGGGGCGGCGGGGGGTTTGTCGGTCGTGAAGCCGGGTGGGACCCGGGGGTCCGTGTCCCAGACGGCTACCCGCACCCGTCCCGGGGACGGTGACAGGAGGCGGAAGGCCTTCGTGTGGCAGTGCGCGTTCGCCAACAGCTCTGCCGCGAGGAGCTCCGCGGCGGGGGTGGCGCCTGAGCAAGACGGCGTATTTCCCTCGTGTGAGTGACGGCTCATGGAACGCGCGTCCGGGAGGAGTTCACCCATGCCCGCCAGACCCCCGCTGACGGCCCGCCGCCTCCGGGTCGCCGCGGAGCTGCGCAAGATGCGGGAGCGGTCGGGAATGACGGCGACCGAGGCCGCGCGCACACTCGGTACGAGCCAGGGACAGCTCAGCAACGTGGAGTCCGGCCGGTTCGGGGTGAGTCCCGAACGGATCCGGGCACTGGCCGGCATCTACTCCTGCCCGGACCCGGCCTTCGTGGAGGCCCTGGTCGCCATGGCGACCGACAGGACCTTCGGCTGGTGGGAGTCGTACCGCGAGGTCCTGCCGTCCGGACTACTCGACCTCGCCGAACTGGAGCATCACGCCACTGCCATACGCACCGCGTACACCTCCCACATGCCCGGACTGCTCCAGACCGCCGACCACGCGCGCGAGATCTTCCGGCACGTCATCCCGGAGCCCGCGCCGCCCGAGATCGAGCACCGCGTCTCGCACCGGATCAAGCGGCAGGGCCTCCTCTACGGCGCGGATCCGACGCCGTATCGCACGACCGTGCACGAGGCGGCTCTGCACATGCGGGTCGGCGGCCGGGACGTGGCTCGTGCCCAGTTGCGCCATCTGCTCGACATGAGCGAGCAGGAGCACATCACGATCCGTGTGCTGCCGTTCGACGTCGGCGCCTTTCCCGGATCAGGACAGTCCATCAACTACCTGTACGGGCCCGTGCCGCAGCTCGACACCGCGCAACTCGACCAGTTCCACGGGCCCGTGCTCCTGGATGCCGAGGCCCTTCTGACGAAGTACCGGAACCTGCTCGACATCGTGGAAGCCACCGCCCTCAGTCCCGAGAAATCCCGGGATCTGATCCATTCCATCGCCCAGAACCTGTGAGGGAGCCGACATGATCACGGACCGTTGGCAGAAGTCGTCCTACTGCCAGGAAGGCGACGCCTGCGTCCATATATCCACCGACCCCGACAACGTCCACATCACGGACTCCGACGCCGCCCAAACCATCGTCACCGTCAGCCACGGCGCCTTCGCCGCCCTGGTGAAGTCACTCTGACCCGTCCGCCAGGTCCGCCACGACCGCCGCGTGGTCCGACGGCCAGACCCCGTCGACCGGACCGTCGCCCGCGCGCCGGACGCCCAGGACGTGGCCCAGCCCCGTCGCCCCCGGCGGGCCCACGTGGATGTAGTCGATGCGGACCGGCGGGGCCACGCGGACGTACGGGTTGGCCGGGTCCCAGGTCGCCGAGGGGGCCGTAGGATCCGCGTACTCCCAGGCGTCCAGGAAGAGTTGGTCCGGGGCGGCCGGGGCCGTCTTGTAGCCGCCGAAGAGACGGATCTCGTCGGAGTCGGGCCGGGCGTTGAAGTCGCCGGTGACGACGGGCGGGAAGTCGGTGCCCGACCGGTGCTCCGCCACGAACTCCGCCAGCGCCGTGACCTGTCGGCAGCGGATCGCCGAGGCGGTCGGGGCGGAGGTGAGGTGGGTGGTGAAGAAGGGGATGTCGTACGACGGTCCCGCGAGCCTGGTGTGGAAGGCGAGGCGCCCGTCGTCCAGCGCTTCGGGGGCGGGGAGCCGGAGAACCGCCTGGTCGACCACCGGCCAGCGGCTCAGTACCGCGTTGCCGACCTCCACCCCTGGGTCACCGATCCGCCGCTGCCAGCGCTCCGAGGCGGGGGAGGCGGCCCACGCCCAGTGCAGGCCCAGCTCACCGGCGAGCCACTCCGCGAGGTTCCCGCCACCCGGGCCGTCGGCCGACCACACCTCCTGGAGACCGACCACATCCGGCCGCAGCTCCCGCAGCACCGCCAGGATCGCCTTCTAGCGTTCCTCCCACGGGCCGAAGCGCCACCAGAGGTTCCAGGTCACCACACGCATCGCCGACACCCTTCGTCCGCCCGGCCGACCCTGAGATCATCGGGGCCACCGGTCGGGTTACGGAAGACCGGAAGGAAGACCGCACGAAGCCCAGAGACAGGAGTCTCACCACCCATGTCCGCCAATCCGGAGAGCAAGTACCGGGCCGTCACGGCCCTTCAGCGCCGCTTCAACCCGATCATGCGCCGACTGCCCCTCCAGACGGTCCTGGAGACCACCGGCCGCACCTCGGGCCTGCCCCGCAGGACCCCGGTCGGCGGCAAGCGGATCGGCGGGTCCTTCTGGCTGGTCTCCGAGTTCGGCGAGCGGTCGCAGTACGTCCGCAACATCAAGGCCGATCCGCGGGTCCGGGTGCGCGTCCGGGGGCGGTGGCACACCGGGACCGCCCATCTCATGCCGGACGACGACACCGCCGTACGACTGCGCTCGCTGCCACGGATGAACAGCGCGGCGGTACGGGCCATAGGGGTCGGTCAGTTGACCGTGCGAGTGGATCTGGACCATTGAATCCTCCCCTTCCTGAAGGGAAGGTCCGCACACGGCGCAGGTGTAGGTGCGCTCACCCACGCGCCAGGAACTCCGGCGGAAATCCTCGACAGCGGCGGCGTCGAAAGAGAGGTACTCCAGCAGGACGAACCGGACGATCACGCCGTCGGCCGATCCCGGGGAGGTCTGACGACCAAGGTCCATCCTGAAAGGAGAACGTCAGAGCCCCAGCCCGCCCACGACCGACAACTCCTGTTTGGAGAACTCCCCCGTATCTCGGTCCGATCCGCGGGTTGAAGTCCCGCAGGTGAAGTGCATGTGACGAAACCGTTGACGGAATCATTGCCCCCGCTTATCTTCTGACCGAATTTACGAACAACGTTCGAAAATTACGGACAGGGACGGTCCCGCATGCCAAAGATGTCAGAGCAGCCCCCCGCCAGACGCCACAGGTCCCTCATCCTGTGCGTGCTCGCCGTACTGATCGCCATGGTGTCGGCGACGACCCCGGCCACCGCCGCCGAGGGCCGCCCGTACACCAACCCGATCAAGTCGCAAAAGGGAGCCGACCCGTGGCTTGAGTACTACAACGGCAACTACTACCTGGTCACCACGTCCTTCACCGGTGTGCTGACCATGCGGAAGTCGCCGACCCTGGCGGGACTCTCCACGGCCGCCAGCGTCCAGATCTGGAGTGACACCACCTCCACCCGCAACACCAACATCTGGGCGCCGGAGATCCACTTCTTCGACGGCCACTGGTACCTGTACTACTCCGCGGCGCAGAGCGGCGTCGCCTGCTGCGACTCCCAGCGCACCCACGTCCTGGAGAGCGCAGGCACCGACCCGATGGGCCCGTACACCTACAAGAACCAGCTCAGCGGCTCCAACCTCACCCCCGGCGGCTGGCTCATCGACGCCACCGTCCTCAAGGCCAACAACAGCCTGTACCTGATCGGCAGCGGCTTCATCAACGGCAGCAAGCAGAGCCTGGTCATCGCGCCGATGAGCAACCCGTACACGCTGGCCAGCAGCACCTTCACCATCATCTCCAGCCCCACCGCGAGCTGGGAGACCTCGGGCGCCGCGGTCAACGAGGGCCCGGAACCGCTGTACCACGACGGCCGCATCTTCCTCACCTTCTCCGCCAGCTACTGCCAGACCGCGGACTACAAGCTGGGCCAGCTGGAACTGACCGGCACCGACCCGCTGAACCCCGCCTCCTGGACGAAGAAGTCCACGCCGGTCTTCCAGCGCGATGACGCGGCGAGCGTCTACGCCCCCGGCCACAACGGCTTCTTCACCTCGCCGGACGGCACCGAGAACTGGATCGTCTACCACGCCAACGACACCGCGAACGGCGGCTGCGGCAACGGTCGTACGACGCGGGCGCAGAAGTTCACCTGGAACGCGGACGGCACGCCGAACTTCGGCACCCCGGTCGCGCTCGGCACCACGCTGCCCGGCCCCTCGGGCGAGACGGCGACGACCCCGACCGCGTACACCCTGGTGAACCGCAACAGCGGCAAGTGCCTGGACGTGGAGGGCGGCAACACCACGGACGGCACCAACATCTTCCAGTGGAGCTGTACCGGCGGCGCCAACCAGAAGTGGCGCGTCGAGGACCTCGGCAACGACACCAGCCGGCTGGTCAACGTCGCCACCGGCAAGGTCATGGACACCGCGAACTGCGCGACGGCCGACGGCACGGACATCGCCCAGTGGTCCTGGCTGAACAACAACTGCCAGAAGTTCCGCCTGGTCTACACGGCCACCGGTGACTACGTGCGGATCGTGAACGAGAACAGCGGCAAGGTCGCCGACGTCGCCAACTGCGGCACCACGAACGGGACCGACGTACGGCTGTGGACCTGGCTGAACAACAACTGCCAGCAGTGGCGCCTCGTCCCCACGACCTGACCCGTGATCTGGAGCAACCCCTTGAGACGCAACGCCGTACGGCTGCTCGCCGCCGTCCTCTTCGCCCTGGTGGGCTGTCTCGCCGGGCCCGGCACCGCCGCCCACGCGGCCGTGCCCGACTCACCCGCCGTGACCTACACCAACCCGATCGCCGAGAAGCGCGCCGACCCGCACATCTTCAAGCACACCGACGGCTACTACTACTTCACCGCGACCGTCCCCGAGTACGACCGCATCGTGCTACGCCGCGCGACCACCATCCAGGGCCTGTCGACGGCCCCGGAGACCACGATCTGGACCAAGCACGCCAGCGGCGTGATGGGCAACCACATCTGGGCGCCGGAGATCCACTTCATCGACGGCAAGTGGTACGTGTACTTCGCCGCCGGCTCCACCAGTGACCAGTGGGCGATCCGGATGTACGTCCTGGAGGGCACCGGCGCCAACCCGCTCACCGCGACCTGGGCCGAGAAGGGCCAGATCAAGACGACGTGGGAGAGCTTCTCCCTCGACGCCACCACCTTCGTCGTGGGCGGTGTCCGCTACCTCGCCTGGGCCCAGCGCAACCCGGCCGAGAACAACAACACCAGCCTGTTCATCGCGAAGATGGCCAACCCCTGGACCCTCACCGGCACTCCGGCGGAGATCTCCCAGCCCACACTGTCCTGGGAGACGGTCGGCTACAAGGTCAACGAGGGTCCGGCGGTGATCGAGCACGGCGGCAAGGTCTTCATGACCTACTCGGCCAGCGCGACCGACGCCAACTACTGCCTCGGCATGCTGACCGCCTCGTCGACGGCCGACCTGACCAGCCCGGCGTCGTGGACCAAGGGTGCGCAGCCGGTGTTCAGGACGAGCGAGGCGACCTCGCAGTACGGTCCGGGCCACAACTCCTTCACCGTCTCCGAGGACGGCAAGTCCGACGTCCTCGTCTACCACGACCGCGGCTACAAGGACATCACCGGCGACCCGCTGAACGACCCCAACCGCCGCACCCGCGTGCAGAAGGTGTACTGGAAGGCCGACGGCACCCCCGACTTCGGCATCCCGGTCGCCGACGGAGTCACCCCGCAGCGCTTCTCGTCGTACAACTTCGCGGACCGCTTCATCCGCCACTTCGACTACCGCGGCCGCATCGACGCCAACGTCAGCCCGCTGGCGGACTCGCAGTTCCGTGTGGTCACCGGCCTGACCGGCAGCGGCACCGTGTCGCTGGAGTCCACCAACTTCCCCGGCTACTACCTGCGGAGCAACGCGAGCTTCGAGGTCCGGCTGGAGAAGAACGACGGAACGGCGCAGTTCGCGACCGACGCCACCTTCTCCAAGCGGGCGGGGCTGTCCGACTCGGCCGGCGTCTCCTACGAGTCCTACGGCTCACCAGGCCGCTACGTCCGCCACTTCAACTACCTGCTGTACGTGCAGACACCGAGCACGGCCACGGACCGGGCGGACGCCACGTTCTACGCCCAGTAACACCTGCGGACGGCTCTCACCGGGGCCGCGGACCGGTGGCGAAGGCAGCCTCGAAAGGGGCGCTCGTCGACCAGGACGCGGCCCTGGGGTGCAGGCGGCGGCCCCGCGTGGCGGAAGCCGCCGCCGTGCCGCTCAGAGACTCACCCGTGTCACTTCGCCGGCTTGTAGAAGGCGTACGTCGCCGTGTACGCCACGCTCACCTGGTCCGTGCCGGTGCAGGGGGTGGCCGGGGCCACACCGCCGGTGGTGTTCAGGCGCTGTATGTAGGAGACGCCCGCGAAGACGCCCGCGCCGCGGGTCGCGGTGGCCTGGAGCAGGAGCTCGGGGATGGTGCCGGTCCTGGGGGAGTTGGCGATCGCGGCGGCGTTCACCGCGCTGCCGTCCACCGTGGAGACCCAGACGGGGCCACGGGAGTGCAGGGCGACCGTGCGGCCTCTGCGGTCCGACAGGGTGGCGGCCGGCTCCAGGAGCTTCCAGGCACCGTCGGTGCAGGTGTACGTCTGTACGCCCCGGGCGGGGTACACGCCGGTGAGCTTGTTGCCGTCGGGCACCTTGAGTGCCGCGGGGGCCTTCACGGGCTTGAGCGCCGCATCGGCGGGGGCCGCGTTACCGGCGGTCGTCCCCAGGAAGGCGGTCGCGGCGGCGAGGGCCGCGGTGGTCAGGACGAGTTGTTTCGTGAGCTTCAAGTCGGTGCTCCGGAAAGGTTCTTGACTGGTCTTCAGTTCAGCGACATCGATGTCGCCGCCCCCGGTCCGGGACTCTACGGGCCCACCCGAGGGTTACCGGCCAGTTGGCCGAACCTCGTCCAGAGAACCCGCCTCACCCCGGCCAGACGATCGACTGCACCTCGCTGTAGGCGTGCAGCGCGTACGAGCCGCAGTCCCGTCCGACCCCGCTGCTGCGGAAGCCGCCGAACGGCGCCTCCATGTTGCGGCCGACCGTGTTGATCCCGACTCCCCCGGCCCGCAGCCGCCGTGCGACGCGGAAGGCGCGGGCCACGTCCGCCGACCAGACGTAGTCGATGAGGCCGTAGTCGCTGTCGTTGGCGAGCGCGATGCCCTCCTCCGCGTCGTCGAAGGGTGTCACGGTCACGACGGGTCCGAAGATCTCCTCGCGGACCACCCGCATCTCCGGGCCACAGCCCGCGAGGAGGGTCGGGGCGACGTAGAACCCGCGGTCGTACGAGGGGCGTTCGCCGCCCGCGACCACCTCGGCGCCCTCCTTGCGGCCGAGTTCGACGTACGACTCCACCCGCTCCCGGTGCGCGGCCGAGATCACCGGGCCGACGACGGTGTCCGGCTCCCGTGGATCCCCGACCTTCAGCCGCCCGGCGTACGCGGTCAGCCTCTCCACCAGCCGCTCGTACACCGCCCGCTGGGCCAGCACCCGGGTCGGCGCCGTGCAGATCTGTCCGCTGTAGAAGGAGAACGTCGTGCCGATGCCGGCGACCGCCGACCCGAGATCCGCGTCCTCGAAGACGACCGCCGCGCCCTTTCCGCCCAGCTCCATCAGCTGCCGCTTCATGGACCGCCCGCACACCTCGCCGATGCGCTGTCCGACCGCGGTGGAGCCGGTGAAGCTGACCATGTCGACGTCGGGTGAGTCGACGGCGGCCTCGCCGACCTCCACCGCGCGCCCGCTGACCACGTTCACGACCCCGCGCGGCACCCCGGCGGCCTCCAGCGCCTCCGCCATACGGTAGACGGACAGGGGGTCCTGCGGAGCGGGCTTCACGACCACCGTGTTGCCCATGGCGAGCGCGGGGGCGATCTTGCCCGCCGGGTTCGCCCAGGGGTTGTTGTACGACGTGATGCAGGTGACGACGCCGACGGGCTGCCGGACGGCCAGCGCGCCCATCACCGCGGCCCTCCCCATCGGTCCGGCCTCGTTGATCTGCGGCGGGATCGCCCACTCGGCGGGCTCGACCTGGGCGTACCGGCGGAAGCGGGCGGCGGCGACGCCGACCTGCATCGCGCGGGCCGTGGCTGTGGTCGCGCCGGTCTCGGCCTGCGCGAGTTCGGCGTACGGGGCCAGGCGGGAGCGGATGAGATCGGCGGCGCGGGCGAGGATCGCCGCCCGCTCCCCCGGCGCCATGCGCGACCACGGACCGAAGGCCTCGCGAGCCGCGGCACAGGCCGCGTGCACCTGATCCCGCGAGGCCTCCGGAGCCCACCCGACGGTCTCCTCGCCGGCCGGGTCGACCACGGCGTAGTGCCCGCCGTCCGGCACCACCCACTCCCCGCCGACGAACAGCCGTTGCTCCTCCGCCGTACTCACCTGGTGCTCACCGTCCGGGTGTCCCGTCCCGACCGCAGCACGCGGCCCGGTACGGCCCCGCTCACCACGTCGTCCCGGATCGCCTCGACGCCGTTGACCCACACGGCCCGTATCCCGATCGCCTTGGAGTCCAGCCGCGGACTGTCGCCCGGCAGGTCGTGCACCAGGGTGGCCGTGCCCGCGGCGATCCGCTCCGGGTCGAAGAGCACGAGGTCCGCATGGAAGCCCTCCTCGATCCGCCCGCGCTCCCGCAGCCCGAACAGCTGGGCCGGGTCGTCGGTGAGCATCTTCACGGCCTGCTCCAGAGACGTCAGCTTCCGGCCGCGCAGACAGTCCCCGATGAAGCGGGTCGTGTACGGCGCCCCGCACATCCGGTCCAGATGCGCGCCCGCGTCGGACCCGCCGAGCAGCACGTCCTCGTGCTGCCAGGCCTCGGCACGCATCGCCCAGGACGCCGGGTCGTTGTCGGTGGGCATGGGCCACAGGACCGTACGCAAGGAGTCGGCCGCGCAGATCTCGACCAGCGCGGCGAACGGCTCCTGCCCGCGCTCGGCCGCGATGTCCTCCACGACCCGCCCGCTGAGCCCGCGGTTCGCCTCGTTGTAGGTGTCCCCGATGACGTACCGCCCGAAGTTGGTCAGCCGCCGGAAGACGCCCGCCTCCTTGGCCTGGGACTGCCGGAGCAATTCCTTCTGTACGTCCGGATCGCGGAGCTTCTCGATCCGCTCGGGGACGGGGAGCGCGAGGACCGGGCCCCACCCGGGGATCAGGTTCAGCGCGCAGAAGGTGCCCAGGGACATGTTCATGGGCGTGAGGATCGGCATGGTGAGGGCCACGACCCGGCCGCCCGCCTTCCTCGCCTGCTCGCTCGCGAACAGCTGCCTCGGCACCCGCTCCGGTACGGAGGAGTCGATGGTCAGCACGTTCCAGTTCAGCGGCCGTCCCGCCGCCGCGCTCATCTCCACGAACAGATCGATCTCGGCGTCGCTGAACTGGTCGAGGCACCCGGCGACGATCGCCTCGATCTGGGTCCCCTCGTGCTCCGCGACGGCCCGGGACAGCGCAAGGAGTTCGGCGGGCAGCGCGTGCCGGGACGCCACCGGCTTCCCGTCCCCGTCGGAGTGCGTGGAGGACTGGGTGGTGGAGAACCCCCAGGCGCCGGCGTCCATGGCCTCGTGGAACAGCCGCAGCATCTCGGCCAGTTGCTCCTCGGACGGCTGCCCGCCGACCGCGTCCGGCCCCATGACGTACCGCCGCAGCGCGCAGTGCCCCACCATGAAACCGGCGTTGACCGCGATCCGGCCTTCGAGGGCGTCCAGGTACTCCCCGAAGGAACTCCAGCTCCAGGGCGCCCCCTCCTCCAGGGCGACCAGGGACATCCCCTCGACCTTGGACATCATGCGGCGGGTGTAGTCGGCGTCGTCGGGGCGGGCCGGGTTCAGCGGCGCCAGCGTGAAGCCGCAGTTCCCGGCGGCGACCGTGGTGACGCCGTGGTTGAGGGAGGGGGTCGCGTACGGGTCCCAGAACAGCTGGGCGTCGTAGTGGGTGTGGGGGTCGACGAACCCGGGGGCGAGGACGAGCCCCGTGGCGTCCTCGCCGGTACGGGCCTCTTCCGCGACGGTCCCCACGACAGCGATACGACCGTCCCGGATGCCGACGTCGGCGGTGAAGGCGGGCGCCCCGGTCCCGTCGACGACGGTCGCACCTCTGATGACGTGATCGAGCATGGAACCGAACCCCCTCAGACGGATTCGCGGAACCGGGTGGTCCGATGCACCGGATCCGTGTCGATCTTCGGGATCACGTGCTCCCCGATGAGCCGGATCGTCTGCAGCGTCTCCTCCTTCGGCACCCCCACCGGCAGCCCGAAGCTCAGCTGGTCCGCCCCGGCCTGCTCCCACCGCTTGCACTGGCGGACCACCTCGTCCGGGTCCCCGCAGATCAGCAGCTCCTCCTCGATGAGCAGCTCGACGAACTCCGCGGTGTACTCGGGCAGGGTCTCCGGCCAGACGGGGAACCCCTCGGGCCGCGGGAAGGTGTCGTGGTACCGGAAGACCAGGGACGGCAGGTAGTGCAGGTCACCGCGTACGGCGATGTCGATCGCCTCGGCGTGTGTCGGCGCGCAGATCGCCGTCGTCGTCACCATCACGTTGTCGTTGACGAAGTCCCCGATGGGCTCGGCGTCGACCACCGCCGTCTTGTACTGCTCCAGGACCCACTCCATGTCGGAGACCTTCTGCACGCTGAAGCCCAGCACCCCGAGCCCCTTGCGGGCGGCCATGGCGTACGACGGCGGCGACCCGGCGGCGTACCACATCGCGGGGTGCGACTTCCCGTACGGCTTCGGCAGGACCTTGCGCGGCGGCAGCTGCCAGTGCTTGCCCTGGAAGCCGGTGTACTCGTCCTGGAGCCACATCTTGGGGAACTCCGCGATGGTCTCTTCCCAGATCTCCTTGGTGTAGTTCATGTCGGTCACCCCGGGGATGAACCCGAGGATCTCGTGCGACCCGGCCCCGCGCCCGCTGCCGAACTCGAAGCGGTTGCCGGTGAGATGGTCGAGCATGGCCACCTTCTCGGCGACCTTCACGGGGTGGTTGACCTGGGCGAGCGGGTTGAAGATGCCCGAGCCGAGGTGGATCCGTTCCGTCGCGTGCGCGAGGTAGCCGAGGAAGACGTCGTTGGCGGAGAGGTGCGAGTACTCCTCCAGGAAGTGGTGCTCGGACGCCCAGGCGTACTTGAAGCCGGACCGGTCCGCCTCGATGACGTACTCGGTCTCCTCCATCAGCGCCTTGTGCTCGGCCAGCGGGTCGGTCTCGGCGCGCTTGCCCACGTATCCCTGTACAAAGACCCCGAATTCCAAGGAGGTTCACCGTCCCCAGTCTGTCTCTGACACTCCTGTTTCTGACACTCCGTCAGATTCCTGATCTGCCGCCGACTGTGGCACCGGGCGCATACAGCGTCAATAGCTGACGGCCAGTCAGATGACTGCGGTGGCTTCAGATGACCGCGATGGGTTCAGATGACGGAGACCCCGGCGAGCCAGCCGCCGTCGATCACGATCGGCTGGCCGGTGATGTACGAGGAGTCGGCGGACGTCAGGAACAGGGCCAGCGCCGCCACCTCCTCCGGCCGCCCGATCCGCCCGAGCGGTACGAGCTTGCGGTAGAACCGGTCGAGCCCCCGGGAGGCCTCCTCGCTGTCCGCGGACGGGTCCAGGACGGCCGGGTTGGACATCGCGGTGTCGACGGCCCCGGGGCACATGGCGTTGACCCGGATGCCGCGCGGCGCCAGCTCCAGCGCGGCGACCCGGGTGAGCCCGAGGATCGCGTGCTTGGAGGCCGCGTAGGCGCCCACGCCCGCCATCCCGGTCACCCCGGTGTAGGAGGCCGTGTTGACGATCGTGCCCCCGTCGGACAGGACCGGCCCGACGCTCCTGATGCCGAGGAAGCAGCCGACCTGGTTGACGTTCACGATCTGCATGAACTCGTCGAGGGGGGTGTCCAGGAGGGAGTTGAAGCGCAGGATGCCGGCGTTGTTGACGAGCCCGTCGACGCGCCCGTACTCCTCGACGGCGGCCCGGGTCGCCCGCCGCCAGTCGGCCTCCTGGCTCACGTCCAGGTGGACGTACAGCGCCCCGATCTCCTCGGCGAGCGCCTTCCCCTGCTCGTCGAGCACATCGCCTACGACGACCTCGGCGCCCTCCTCCCGGAACAGCCGGGCCTCCTGCTCGCCCTGCCCGCGTGCCGCGCCGGTGACGAGGACGACACGTCCGTCCAGCTTGCCCATGCGGTGACTCCTCAGAGGTGGGGGGCGATGTCGGCGCCGAACGCCGAGATCTGGTCGGTGAGTTCGGTACGGCCGCGGCTGCGGAAGCGCACCTGGAGCTGGTCCACGCCCATCGCGCGGTAGGCGCGCAGGGACTCCGCGAGTTCGTCGGGGCCGCCGCTGAGCGTGCGGCGGCCGACGTCCCACGTGGGTGCGCCGAGGTGGAGCGGCTCGGCGATGGCCCCGACGGTGAACGGTCCTTCGCGGCCCGCCTGTGCCCGCAGGCGCCGTAGCCGCTCGATCTGCGCGGGCAGCCGGTCGCGGGGGTCGCCCTGGGGCAGCCATCCGTCGCCCTTGAGGGCGGCCCGGCGCACGGCGGCCGGAGAGGACCCGCCGACCCACACCGGAACGCGGGACTGCGCGGGACGGGGACGCTGGCCGAGTCCCTCGAAGTCGTAGAGCTTGCCGTGGTGTTCGGGGAACTCCTCGGGCCCGAGGGCGGTGCGCAGGGCGTCGATCGACTCGTCGAGGACGGCCCCGCGCCCGGCGAAGTCGACGCCGAGCGCCTCGAACTCCTCCCGCACATGGCCCGCGCCGACCCCGAGGATCAGCCGGCCGCCGCTGAGATGGTCGAGGGTGGCGTACTGCTTGGCGGTGATCAGGGGGTGCCGCAGTCCGACCACCGCCACGTGGCTCAGCAGCCGGACGCGTTCCGTCACGCCCGCGAGGTGGGCGAGGGTGGCGACCGGGTCGTACCAGACCGTGCTCATGGCGGGGGCGAGGCGGCGCGGGATCGCCACGTGGTCGCAGGCGGCGATGTACGCGAACCCGGCGCGGTCGGCGGCCCGGGCCACCTCGACGAGGTCCTCCGGACCGGCGCCGGCCTCCCAGGGCTCGGCGTAGATCGTGCTCTGGGACTGGACGGGGAGCTGGATGCCGTACTCCATCACTTCGGGCCGCCCCAGAGGCCGTCCGGGGTGAGACCGAGCAGCTCGATGGCGTTGCCGCGGACGATCCGCTCGACCACGTCGGGGTCCAGGTGCCCCATCTGGGCCTCGCCGACCTCGCGGGACTTGGGCCAGGTGGAGTCGGAGTGGGGGTAGTCGGTCTCGTACAGCACGTTCCCCACACCGATCGCGTCGAGGTTCTTCAGCCCGAAGGCGTCGTCGAAGAAGCAGCCGTAGACGTGCTCGGTGAAGAGTTCGGACGGCGGGCGGTGGACCTTGTCGGCGACGCCGCCCCAGCCGCGGTTCTCCTCCCACACCACGTCCGCGCGCTCCAGGATGTAGGGGATCCAGCCGATCTGGCCCTCGGCGTACATCACCTTGAGGTTCGGGAAGCGCTCGAACTTGCCGCTCATCAGCCAGTCGACCATCGAGAAGCAGCAGTTGGCGAAGGTGATGGTGGAACCGACGGCGGGCGGGGCGTCGGCGGACGTGGAGGGCATACGGCTGCTGGAGCCGATGTGCATCGCGATGACCGTGCCGGTCTCGTCACAGGCGGCGAGGAAGGGGTCCCAGTCGTCGGAGTGGACGGAGGGCAGGCCCAGGTGCGGGGGTATCTCGGAGAAGGCGACGGCGCGGACGCCGCGGGCGGCGTTGCGGCGGACCTCCGCGGCGGCCAACTCGGCGTCCCAGAGGGGGATCAGGGTGAGCGGTATGAGCCGGCCCTGCGCCTGCGGGCCGCACCACTCCTCCACCATCCAGTCGTTGTAGGCCTGGACGCAGAGCAGGCCCAGTTCGTGGTCCTTGGCCTCGGTGAAGGTCTGGCCGCAGAAGCGCGGGAAGGTCGGGAAGCACACGGCGGACTGGACGTGGTTGACGTCCATGTCGGCGAGGCGGGCGGGGACGTCGTACGAGCCCGGGCGCATCTGCTCGTAGGTGATGACCTCCAGCTTGATCTCGTCCCTGCTGTAGCCGACCGCGGTGTCGAGGCGGGTGAGGGGGCGCTGGAGTCCCTCGTACAGCCACCAGTCGCCGAGGGGTCCGTCGTCGTCCGGGGCGCCCATCACGGGCTTGAAGCGGCCGCCGAGGAAGCTGATCTCCTTGAGCGGGGCGCGGACCGTGCGGGGGCCGGTGTCGAGGTACTTCTTCGGGAGCCGGTTCTGCCAGACGTCGGAGGGCTCCACCGTGTGGTCGTCGACGGAAATGATCTTCGGAAGTGCCGTCGTGGTCTCCATGGCGCTCACGGTAGCGCCGATCTGACGACCCGTCAGCTGTGTGAACGGGGGCCGATGGGGACGGTTCCTGTGCGGAAGTGTGCGAGGGGCGGGTGAGGGGCTTGTGCCATCCCGCGCGTCCTCCTGTGATCAGCCTCTCCACAGCTGACGCATCCGCCGTGGACAAGGCAGACTGACGGGGTTGTAAACAGGCCCGAGGGGGACGGCGATGAACGGTGCACCGCGAGTACCGGAACAGAGACGTCCCGGCTCCTCGACGGGGGCCGGGGAGGACAAGGGGTCGGTGGT
>NZ_JBHVYZ010000004.1:32494-61887 GCF_042880295.1 Streptomyces sp. NPDC058307 | reverse complement strand
CGGTGGCGGGAGCCGGGCAGCACACGGGCTCCGCATCCGGTGCCGGGCAACACACGAACCCCACGACCGCAGCCCGGCAACACGCGAACTCCATGACCAGAGACGGGCAGCACACGAACCCCACGCCGGCGCCCACGCCCCCGCCCCTGCGCTTCTCCGTGCTCGGGCCGGTGCGGGCATGGCGCGGTGAGGAACTGCTGAACACCGGGTCGCCCCAGCAACGTGCCCTGCTCGCCGCCCTGTTGCTGCGTGAGGGCCGTACCGCCACCGCCGCCGAGCTGATCTCCGCCCTGTGGGGCGAGGAGCCGCCGGACCAGGCACTGGCCGCCGTGCGCACGTACGCCTCCCGGCTCCGCAAGATCCTCGACCCCGGGATCCTGGTCAGCGAGTCCGGCGGGTACGCGATCCGCGGGCTCGGCGAGGACGCGCTGGACCTCGCCGCCGCCCAGGAACTCGCCACCCGGGCGGAGAAGGCCAGGAGCGCCGGGGACCTGTGCCACGCGCGGGAGACCCTGACCCGGGCGCTGGGGCTGTGGGACGGCGAGGTGCTCGCGGGCGTGCCCGGGCCCTACGCCGAGGCGCAGCGCGTGCGGCTGGAGGAGTGGCGGCTGCAACTCCTCGAATCCCGCCTCGACATGGACCTGGAGCAGGGCTGCCACGCGGAGGCGGTCTCCGAGCTCACCGCCCTCACCGCCGAGCACCCCCTGCGTGAACGCCTGCGCGAGCTGCTCATGCTGGCCCTGTACCGCAGCGGCCGGCAGGCCGAGGCCCTCGCGGTCTACGCCGACACCCGCCGTCTGCTCGCCGACGAACTCGGCGTCGACCCCCGCCCCGGCCTGCGCGAGCTCCAGCAGCGCATCCTGCGGGCCGACCCCGGCCTCGCGGAACCCTCCTCCCCGCAGCCCGAGCCGGTCGCCGCCCCCGTCCGTCCCGCACAACTCCCGGCCACCGTCCCGGACTTCACCGGTCGCGCCTCCTTCGTCAGCGAACTGAGCGAGGTGCTCGCCTCCGGCTCCGAGGGCCGTGTGATGGCGGTCTCCGCACTGGCCGGCATCGGCGGCGTCGGCAAGACCACGCTGGCCGTGCACGTGGCCCACCAGTCCCGTGCCGCCTTCCCCGACGGGCAGCTCTACGTCGACCTCCAGGGCGCCGGCGCCCGGGCCGCCGACCCGGAGACGGTCCTCGGCGCCTTCCTCAGGGCCCTCGGCACCGCCGACTCCTCGATCCCCGACTCCCTGGAGGAACGGGCCGCCCTGTACCGCTCGGTGCTGGACGGCCGCCGGGTCCTCGTCCTGCTCGACAACGCGCGCGACGCGGCCCAGATACGTCCCCTGCTGCCGGGCACGGGAGGCTGCGCGGCCCTGGTGACCTCCCGGGTGCGGATGGTCGACCTCGCCGGAGCCCACCTCGTCGACCTGGACGTCATGTCCCCCGAGGAGGCACTCCAGCTGTTCACGAAGATCGTCGGCGAGGAACGGATCGCCTCCGAGCGCAAGGCCGCCCTCGACGTGGTCGCCGCCTGCGGCTTCCTCCCGCTCGCCATCCGCATCGCCGCCTCCCGCCTCGCGGCCCGCCGCACCTGGACGGTCTCCGTCCTCGCGGCGAAGCTCGCGGACGAGCGGCGGCGGCTGGACGAGCTGCAGGCCGGTGACCTCGCGGTGAAAGCCACCTTCGAACTCGGCTACGGCCAGCTGGAGCCCGCCCAGGCCCGCGCCTTCCGGCTGCTGGGCCTCGCCGACGGCCCGGACATCTCGCTGGCCGCGGCCGCCGCCGTACTGGACCTGCCCGTCGAGGACACCGAGGACCTCCTGGAGTCCCTCGTCGACACCTCGCTGCTGGAATCGGCGGCGCCCGGCCGCTACCGGTTCCACGATCTCGTACGGCTCTACGCGCGTTCGTGCGCGGAACGCGACGAGTGGCCGCCCAGCGAGAGGGAGGCGGCGCTGTCGCGGCTCCTCGACTTCTACCTGGCCACTGTCGCCGGCGTGTACCTCATCGAACGGCCCGGCGACAGGCTGGTCGACCACCTGGCCACACCGGAGTACCCGGGGCTGGTCTTCGCCGACCGGCACGCGGCGCAGGACTGGCTGTACTCGGAGGCGGTGTCGCTGCTCGCCTGCGTGCGCCAGTCGGCGGGCTCCGGGTTCCTGCCGCGGGCGGTGGATCTCCTGTGGGCCGCCGTGGACCTCGCGGAGTCCGGCACCAACTCCAAGGCGTACGAAGGGGTCGCCTCCGCCCTCCGGGAGGCGTCGCGCGAGGCCGGTGACCCGACGGCGGAGGCCCGGGCCCTGATCACACTGGCCTACGCCCACAGCCTCACGGGACGTTTCGACCTCGCGGGCGAGGAGGCCGCCCGCGCCCACGAACTGACCGTCGCTGCCGGGGACCCGCTGGCCGGCAGCTGGGCGACCAACATCCTCGGCGTGCTCGCGGTCTACCAGAACCGCAACGACGACGGGGAGGCCCATCTCACCCGGGCCATCGAGGGCTTCCGTGCCTGCGACGACCCGTCCGGCGAGGCGAGCGCCCTGTGCAACCTCTCGCGCATCCACCTGGCGGGCGGCCGGACCGAGAGCGCGGTCTCCCTGGCCCAGCAGGGCATGGAGATGTACGACGCGATGGGCCACGCCCTCAAGGGGGCCAACGCCCGCTACGCGCTGGGCCTCGCGCTCACTCAGCACGGCAGCCTGCCCGAGGCGACCGCCCGCCTCCAGGAGGCCCTGACGGTGTTCCAGGACAGCCGTCAGCGTCTGTGGGAGGGCATGTCCCTGTTCCGGCTGGCGGAGGCCGACCTCGCCGCCCTGCGCCCGGCGCAGGCCGCGTCGAACGCCGAGACGGCCCTCACCGTGCTGCGCGGCATCGGCGGCGACTGGCGCCGGGCGGGTGTCCTCGTGGTTCTCGGTCAGGGGCTCAGTGGGATCGGCCAGCCGGGGCGGGCGCAGGTCTGCTGGCGGGAGGCACTGGAGCTGTTCGAGGCTCTCGACGCACCGGAGGCGGACACGGTCCGAGCCCTGCTCTCCCCGCTGGCACTGGCATAGGGCGGGTCGGCACCCCTTGTTAGGGTGCGCCGATGCCAACGATCAGGAAGATCCAGGTCACGTTCGACTGCGCCGAACCCGAGCGTGTGGCCCGCTTCTGGTGCGAGGTGCTCGGGTACGTCATACCGCCGCCACCCGAGGGCTTCGCCGATTGGGCCGACTACGAGCGCTCACTGCCGCCCGAGCGGCAGGGCGCGGGGTTCGTCTGCCAGGACCCCTCGGGCCTGGGCCCGCGGTTGTACTTCCAGCGCGTCCCCGAGGGCAAGGTCGTCAAGAACCGGGTGCATCTCGACGTACGCGTCGGCACCGGACTCGTGGGTGAGGAGCGGCTCGCCGCGCTGGAGGCCGAGTGTGCGCGGCTGGTCGCGCTCGGGGCGACTCGTGGGCGCGTGCTGCTCGCCGACGAGTACGACGAGTCGTGCATCGTGATGCGAGACGTCGAGGGCAACGAGTTCTGTCTCGACTGACTGTGGGGGCGGGTGGCGTCGGGAGCGGGTCGTCGCGAGCGGACGTTCATCGTTCGTTTATCGCGGCCCGGCACTCTCGTCTTGTCGTCGCGTCGCGTCGGGGGGCAGACGGGACGACCTCGGCCGTTGCACTACGGTGAACGGTCGCACAGTCGGCCCGGCGGCCCTCGGGGGAGTCGCCGGGCCGGCCATCAACGAGGTATCCGAACTGTCAGGGGAGGCAGTCCATGAGCGACCAGAACACCACCGACAACATCCATGCCACCGACGTCGAGGACGAGACGTCTGTGAGCACGGACAACATCCACGCCACGAGCGAGCCGCTCCAGGCGGCCAAGCTCAAGACGGACGACAGCACGGCCGAGGCCGGCACGGACAACATCCACGCCACGGACGAGCCCGTCTGACGAGACTCCTTTCCTGCAACGGGGATCGGCCGCGGCGGCGCGGAGGGGGAGCCGTCGCGGCCGAGGCGTGTCCGGGGGCGGAGGCTTCAGGGCCGCCGCAGCTGCCCCTTCACCACCTTCCCGCTCGCGTTCCGCGGCAGCCCCGCCACGAACTCCACCGACCTCGGCACCTTGTAGTTCGCCATCTCCCGGCGGGCCCAGGCGATCAGGTCGTCGGCGGTGAGGACCGAGCCCGGGCGGCGGACCACGTACGCCCTGCCGACCTCGCCGAGCCGCGCGTCGGGCACGCCGACGACCGCCACGTCGGCCACCGCCGGGTGCAGGCCGAGGAGTTGTTCGATCTCCGCCGGGTAGGCGTTGAAGCCGCCGACGATGAACATGTCCTTCAGCCGGTCGGTGATCCGCAGGTTTCCGGAGGCGTCCAGGACTCCCACATCCCCCGTGCGCAGCCAGCCGTCCTCGGTCACGGCCTCCGCGGTGGCCGCCTCGTCCTCGAAGTAGCCGCGCATCACGTTGAAGCCGCGGACCAGGACCTCACCGGGCTCCCCGGGCGGCGCCTCCACCCGCACCTCCGTCCCCGGGATGGCCCGTCCGGACGTGGCCGCGATCACCGGCAGCGGGTCGCCGCGCCGGCACATCGTCACGATGCCGCTCGCCTCCGAGAGGCCGTACGCGGTCAGGACCGTCTCCACGCCCAGCTCGCCCTGGAGTTGCTCGACCAGACGCAACGGCACCACCGCCGCACCCGTCACCACCAGGCGCAGCGCGGAGAGGTCGTGGGCGTCGCGCGCCGGGTGGTCGAGGAGCGACTGGTGGAGGGTGGGCGGGCCCGGCAGCACCGAGACCCGTTCCGCCGCGATGTTCGCCAGCACGGTGTCCACGTCGAACACCGGCTGCGGGATCATCGTCGCGCCCCGCATCAGACAGGCGATCACCCCGGCCTTGTAACCGAAGGTGTGGAAGAAGGGGTTGACGATCAGATAGCGGTCGCCGTGCCGCAGCCCGGCCAGCTCGCACCAGGCGTCGTACGCCCGCAGGGTCTGCTCGTGGGTGATCACCGCGCCCTTGGGGCGGCCGGTGGTCCCGGAGGTGAAGACGATGTCCGAGGGCCAGGAACCCTGGACGTCCGAGGCCCTCGCCCGTACCTCGGCCCGACCGACCCCGTCCCCGCTCGCCAGGAAGTCCTTCCAGGTGCGGTAGTCGGCGGGGGCGTCGTCCGACAGCACCACCACCTGCTCAAGCTCCGGCAGTCCCGGTCCCTGTGCGACCGCCCGGCGCAGGGACGCCACGTACGAGGTGCCCAGGAAGGTGCCGGTGACGAACAGCAGCCGGGTCCCGCTCCGGCGCAGCACGTCCGCCGCCTCGGTGCCCTTGAAGCGGGTGTTGAGGGGCACCAGGACCGCCCCGGCCGACACCGCGCCCAGCGCCGCGACCATCCAGTCCAGGGAGTTGGGGGCCCAGACGGCCACCCGGTCGCCGGGCCGCACGTCGTTCGCGATGCACGCGGCCGCCGCCCGCTCCACGCGGGCGCCCAACTCGCCGTAGGTGACCCGGTTGCGGCCCTCTACGACCGCCTCCGTGGCGGCATACCGCTCCGTCGCCCGGCGGACCAGCTCCGGGATGCTCCGCCACTCCACATCGGCCTCCCCGAAAGCGGAAACGCATTAGCTGACTACCCGTCAGATTAGCTGTAGCCTGACGGGCTGTCAGCAGGCCTCACAGTGTGCGGAGGTGCGTGCAGCGTGACCCTCAAGGACGCCACGGCGATCGTCGGTATCGGACGGACCCCGTTCGCCAAACACCTCGCCGAGGACGAGCGGACCCTGGCCTGCCGGGCCGTGCTCGCCGCCCTCGACGACGCCGGGATCGCGCCCGGCGAGGTCGACGCCCTGGCCTCGTACACCATGGAGGAGACGGACGAGGTCGAGCTGGCGAAGGCCGTCGGCCTCGGTGACCTCACCTTCTTCAGCAAGGTCGGCTACGGCGGCGGCGGTTCGTGCGCGACGGTCGCCCATCTCGCGGCGGCCATAGCGAGCGGCCAGGCGAGCGTCGGTGTCGCCTGGCGGTCGCGCAAGCGCGGCTCGGGGCCCCGCCCCTGGACCAACACCACCGTCCAGCTCCCCACCCCGGCCCAGTGGACGCGACCCTTCGGCCTGCTCCGGCCCGCCGACGAGATCGCCATGCTCACCCGCCGCTACCTGCACGAGTACGGCGCCACCCGCGACCACCTCTTCAACGTCGCCCTCGCCTGCCGCAACCGTGCCAACCAGAACCCCGCCGCGATCATGTACGACCGCCCCCTGACCCGCGAGATGTACATGACCTCCCGCTGGATCAGCGAGCCGCTGTGCCTCTTCGACAACTGCCTGGAGACGGACGGGGCGTTGGCGTGTGTGCTGGTCAGCAGGGAGCGCGCCCGGGACTGCCCGAACACTCCCGTCTACGTCCACTCCGCCGCCCAGGGCCTGCCCGCCCAGCACCACGGCATGGTCAACTACTGGAACGACGACCCGCTGACCGGGCCCGCCTGGACCGCCGCCCGGCACCTGTGGAAACACGCCGACTTCACCCCGCAGGACGTCGACGTGGCCCAGATCTACGACGCGTTCACCTCCCTCGTCCCGCTCTCCCTGGAGGGTTACGGCTTCTGCGGTCGCGGCGAGGGCGGCGCCTTCACGGAGGGCGGCGCCCTGGAGATCGGCGGACGGCTGCCGATCAACACCGGCGGCGGGGGGCTGTCCGAGGCCTATGTGCACGGCTTCAACCTCATCGACGAGGGCGTACGGCAGTTGCGCGGGATCAGCACCGCGCAGGTGCCGGACGCCGCGACCTGCCTCGTCACCGCCGGTGAGGGCGTCCCCACCTCCGCCCTGCTGCTGACCAACAGGAGCTGACATGCTCGAACCGGTGAAGGACGCCACGGGCGCCCCCTTCTGGGAGTACGCGGCCCGGGGCGAACTGCGCGTCCAGGCCTGCGCCGACTGCGGCGAACTCCGCTTCCCGCCCCGGCCCTGCTGCCCGCACTGCCAGTCGTTCGCCGAGGAGTGGCGCCCGGTCTCCGGGCGCGGCCGCATCTGGTCCTACGTCGTCCCGCACCCGCCTCTCCTGCCCGACTACGCGGCGCAGGCGCCGTACAACGTGATCGTGGTCGAACTGGAGGAGGCGCCGCGGATACGGCTGGTCGGGAACCTGGTCAGCGCGGCCGGGGCGCCGCTCAACTCCCTTGATCCGGGCCGGATCCGGATCGGTGCCCGGGTGCACGTGGTGTTCTCGGACGGGTTGCCGCAGTGGGTGCCGGCGTGAGGGGCCTCGGGGTCAGTGCCGACAAGGACACCGGCGTCGCCGTGGTCACCCTCGACCGGCCGCACCGGCTGAACGCCATCGACCTGGACATGCGGGACGAACTCGTCACCACGTGGCGGGAGTTGCGCTTCGACGACTCCGTTCGGGCCGTGGTCCTGACCGGCGCCGGGGAGCGGGCCTTCTGCACGGGCCTGGACCGGGACGCCGAGGTGCCGCAGCCCAACTCCCCCTACATGGCGGACGATCCGCTCCTGCACGTCGGCCCGAAGTCCAACGACCTGTGGAAGCCGGTCATCGCCGCCGTGAACGGGATGGCCTGCGGGGGCGCCTTCTACCTCCTGGGCGAGAGCGACTTCCTCGTCGCCGACCGGGCGGCCACCTTCTTCGACCCGCACACCGCCTACGGCATGGTCAGCGCCTACGAGTCGGTGCTCATGGCACAGGTCATGCCCCATGGAGAGGCCGCGCGGCTCGCGCTCATGGGAACGGCGGAACGGCTCTCCGCCGAGCGCGCCCACGCCATCGGGCTCGTCACCGAACTCACCGAGTCCGGCGGGGCGGTGGCGGCCGCAACCGCCGCCGCCGAAGTCATCGCCGGGTATCCGCCGGACGGGGTGCAGGGCACGGTCCGCGCGCTCTGGGCCGCGAAGGAGGCCGCCGTGGCACAGGGCTTCGCGCAGGCGGCGCACCTCGTCGCGCTCGGGAATCTGCCCCCGGACCGGCAGGCGGAGCTGTTCCGTTCCCGGCGGTCCGGATTCCGGTTGCGTTAGCGCACCAGGTCGGCTTCCGGCTCGACCTGGCAGTGGTCGAGCCGGGCCAGGACGGACTGGTCCGCCTTCACCTGAACGTTCGCCGTGCCCCTCGCGGACACCGTGATCCGCTTGGCCTGCGAACTCAGCGCCTTGCCGGCCGCGTCCACGAAGGCGAACTCGACCTCGAAGGTGGCCTGGCGGCTGTTCGGGTTGGTGACCTCGACCGTCGCGTGCGGGGTCGCCTTCGTCGCGCAGCTCACCAGCAGCGCGGTGCCGTCCCTGAGTGCCGAGCTGCTGCGGGTGCTGTTGCTGTTGCCGTTGCTGGTGGTGCGCGGCGTATAGCTGTCGTGGTTCTGGCGGGAGCTGCTGCAGCCACCGCCGCTGTCACTGTCCCTGTGGCTGCTCTTGTGCCGCCCGCTCTTGTGCCCGCTGGAGAACCCCGTCAGCGCGAGCACCACCGCTGCCATGACCGCCGTAAACCTGAGAACACGCCCCCGTGAATGCATGCGATCACTCTAACGGGGGCCTCGGACATCCCGCTCAGGTGGCCCTGGCCGTCCCCGTCCCCTTCTCCGCGTCCAGCGCGTACACGCACCGGTCCTTGCTGCAGGCGTACACCACGCCGTCCTTGACCACCGGCGACCCCGTGATCTCCCCGCCGGTGGCGAGCTTCCAGCGCAGGCGGCCGTCGTCGGCCTTCAGGGTGTAGAGCAGATGGTCCGTGGACCCGAAGTGGATACGGCCCTCGGCCACCGCGGGCGCTCCCACGATGTCCCCGCCGGCCTGGAACCGCCATTTCGGCGTGCCGGTGACCGCGTCCAGCGTGTAGAGGCCCTTGCCGCTGCCCACGTGGACATGGCCGCCGGCCACCAGCACCGGCTCGACCGACGCCCGGGCCTCGGTGGCGATGCGCCAGCGGTCGCGGCCGTCGGTGGCGTCGAGGGCGTAGACCGTGCCCAGGTAGTCGGCGAGGTAGACCCCGCCGCCCGTCACCGCGGCCCCGGGCACGAAGGCCGGCGGGCACAGGAAGGCCGCAGGGGCCTCGAAGTGCCAGCGGACCCGGCCGCTCGCCACCTCCAGGGCCACGACGCGCGTCCCGGCCGAGATGTACACGTATCCGTCGTGGGCCTGGGTCACCCGGACCGGCACCCCGCCGCAGGAGGCAGCGTCACCGATGGGGAACGACCAGCGCTCCTCGCCGGTGCGGGCGTCCAGGGCGCGCAGGCGGCCCTCCTGCCAGACGTAGACCGTGCCCTCGTGGAGCGCGGGTCCGGCCTCGGGGGACTCGAAGTCGGTCTGGCAGCCGGCGATCTCCCAGAGCTTGTGCCCGTTGGACGCCTCCCACGCCTGGACGCCACCGCCGCGCGTGCCGGTGACGACCGTGCCGCGCTCGGCCTTGAGGGAGTACACCCAGGCGTCCGTGCCGAGCCGCCACTGGTCGGCGCCCTCGCGGGCGTCCAGGGCGAACAGGGTGGGACCGTCGGAGGCGTGGATACGGCCGTCCGCGACCGCCATCGACCAGGCCACGTCCCGCGTCTTGAAGCGGCGGCGGCCGGTGCCGACGTCCAGGGCGTGCACCTCGAAGGAGGTGACGTAGACGAGGTCGCCCGCGACGGCCGGGGTGCCCCACACGTCGTTCGACATGCGGAACCGCCAGGGCCGCCAGCCTGCCGCGTTCTCCGGCGGGGCGGGCGGGGGCACCGGTACGGCCGGGCCCACGGCGGCGTCGGTGCCGTTGACACCGGGACGCGGCCGGGACCAGGAGGCGACCAGCCCTGCCTCCGGCGGGGGCGCCTTCACGGCGGCGGCCCGGGCGTCGGCGACGCGCGGTCCCGGCCCGATGGGCACCTGGGCGCCGGCGAGGCGCACCGGACCGGTGTCGGGGGCGCCGGCCGGAACGGGCACGGGCGGCGCGGGATCGTAGGCGGGCGGTGGCGGTACGGCCGCCCCGCCCCGGCCGCCCCCGCTGCGGGCCCCGCCGGTCTGCGTGGTCGGGGTGCGGCCGCCGCGCCGGGTCTCGATCATGGCGACGGCCTTCTCGGGCAGCCACGCCGACGCCGTACCGCTGTCGTCGGAGCCGGAGCCGAAGAGGTGGGGGGCCAGCTGGGCCTGGAGGTCGGCCGGGTTGGGGCGGGCGGTGGCGTCCATCTGCATACAGGACTCGATGAGCGGACGCAGTTCGTCCGGGAGTCCTTCGAGGTCGGGGCCCTCGCGCAGCAGCATGAAGACCGTCTCGACCGGGTTGGCGCCGTGGAAGGGCGGGTGTCCGGTGGCGGCGAAGACCAGCATGGAGCCGAGCGAGAAGACGTCGCTGGCGCCGGTGACGCTGCGGGAGTCCTTCGCCTGCTCGGGGGACATGTAGGCGGGGGTGCCGACGGCGACGTTCGTCATCGTCAAACGGGTGTTCGAGACACCGGACGCGATACCGAAGTCGATCACCCGGGGCCCGTCCTCGACCACCAGGACGTTGGAGGGCTTGAGGTCACGGTGGACAAGCCCGGCGCCGTGGATGGACTGCAGGGCCTCGGCGACGCCCGCCGCGAACCAGCGCACCGCCTGGGCCGGGAGCGGTCCGCACTCGTTCACTATCTCTTCGAGGGAGGGCGCGGGCACGTACGCGGTGGCCAGCCACGGCACGGCCGCGCGCGGGTCGGCGTCGACCACGGCCGCCGTGTAGAACCCGGAGACCGCCCGGGCCGCCTCCACCTCGCGGGTGAAGCGGACGCGGAAGAGCTGGTCCTCGGCGAGCTCCGTACGGACCGTCTTGATCGCCACCCGCCGGCCCGACGCCGAGCGCGCGAGATAGACCAGCCCCATGCCGCCGGCACCGAGCCGTCCCAGCACCTCGAACGGCCCGATCCTGCGCGGATCGTGCTGCGTCAGCTGATCCACCACTCTGCCTGCCACCTCCCCGTACAAGCCGCGCCACCCACATATGTACGCGACCCCGTGCAGCGTCTCACCACCGCACCGCCATGGCGGCACGCGACCCTGATTCTTCCTGGCCGGAGGCCTGGTGGCGAACCCGGGGTCAAATAGGGTGTCACACCGCAAAAGCGGATCCTTCTACCGCTCCGACCGCTCCAGAACGGCGAATGACGCCCCCTGATTGTCCGTGACGACGGCCACTTTTCCGTACGACGTCTCGAATGGCGGCGCCTGGACCCGTCCGCCGAGCCGGCCGACCGTCCCGAGCACCGACGCGCAGTCCTCGACACCGAAGTGCACGAGGAAGTGGGGCGGCATCTCGGCGGGGAAGACGTCGGCGACGGGGGCGCGGCCGAAGTCGGGGTGGGCCCCGGGGCCGAAGAGGGCGTCGTGGAAGAGGCCGCCGTAGAAGGTGTTGGCGGCCTCGGTGTCGCGCGCGTACAGCTCGGCCCAGGCGAAGGTGCCGGGCTCGTGCCGGACCCCGAAGCCGGGGTGGCTGCCCGGCTCCCAGAGGCCGAAAACCGCCCCCTCCGGGTCGGTGACCAGCGCGGACGTGCCCAGCTCGGCGAGCGGCATCGGCGCGGTGACGACCTGTCCGCCGGCCGCCCAGATCCGGTCGGCGAGGCCCTCGATGTCCGGGGTGGCGAAGTAGACCGTCCACACGGTGGGCATGCGGCCGTCCGCCTTGCGGGCGAGGGAAGCGACGGGGCGGCCCTTGTGACGGGCCCACACCGCACTCCAGGGGTCGTCCGGACGGTCCTCGAAGGTCCACCCGAAGAGCTCACCGTAGAACCGCTTCCCGGCGGCCACGTCGGGCAGCTGCGCGTCGACCCAGCAGGGGACGCCCTCCCCGTATCCCGTTCCGTCTGCGGATGCCCTGTTTTCGGCCATACCGTCAAAGTAACGGCGACGCACGCACCCCGCAGGACCAGGCACACCCGTCTCCCGGACCTCGTGCACCCCATTTGCAGTCGGCCGAATCGCGCTCCGATCACCCCTCGGTAAGCTGACGGCATGACAGGACAAGTGCGTACCGTCGACGGCCGCGTGGCCGGCCGGCGTGGGCAGGCGACCCGGCAGAAGCTGCTCGACTGCCTCAGCGAGATGCTCAGCTCCTCCCCCTACCGGGACGTCAAAGTCATCGATGTCGCCCGGAAGGCGGGCACTTCGCCCGCGACCTTCTACCAGTACTTCCCGGACGTCGAGGGCGCCGTCCTGGAGGTCGCCGAGCAAATGGCGACCGAGGGAGGCCAGTTGACGCAGCTGCTCGACGGCCGGTCGTGGGTCGGCAAAGCGGGCTGGCAGACCGCGCAGGAACTCGTGGACGGCTTCCTCGAGTTCTGGCGCAAGAACGACGCGATCCTGCGCGTGGTCGACCTCGGGGCCGCCGAGGGCGACAAGCGCTTCTACAAGATCCGCATGAAGATCCTCAATTCGGTGAACAACTCCCTCGCGGACGCGGTCGCCGAGCTCCAGGCCAAGGGCAGGGTCGACAAGGACGTCAACCCGGCCGCGGTCGCGGGCTCCCTCGTCGCGATGCTCGCGGCGGTGGCCTCGCACCAGAAGGGCTTCCAGAGCTGGGGCGTCAAGCCGGCCGAACTCAAGCCGAATCTGGCGCTGTTGGTGCACCTGGGCGTGACGGGCAGGAAGCCGACGAAGTAGACGGCCCTTTTTCGAGTCCTGTCTGGCGGGCGGCTGTTCACAAGGGTGGACGGCCGCCCGTCGTGCGTCCGGAAATCACCTCCGGACGATCCTGAAGAGCCGTATCTCCCGCTCGATGCGCGCCTGATAAGTGGCGTACGGCGGCCAGAACGCCAGCGCGGTCTTCCATACGGCCGCCCGCTCCTCCCCCGTCAGCAGGGTCGCCGTCACGTCGATGTCCCGCCCCTTCCAGCTGACCGAGGCCTCGGGGTGGGCGAGGAGGTTGGCGGTCCAGGCGGGGTGGCCCTCGCGGCCGAAGTTGGAGCCGATGAGAATCCAGCTACGGCCGTCGTCCTCGGGCATGCAGGCGAGCGGCGTCCGGCGGGGCAGCCCGCTCCTCGCCCCCGTCGAGGTGAGCACGACCCCCGGCAGCATCTGCGCGCTGAGCAGGAACCTCCCCCGCGTGATGCGGTGCACGGCCCGGTCCAGGGCCGGAATCACATGCGGCGCGACCTTGGCGAAGCCGCGCGTGGACGACACCTTCTGGACCACCCTCGCCCCGATCACACCGACACCTCCGCCCGCTCGAAGAGCCGTGCCGCGTCGGCGGCGTGCGCCCGCAACCGGTGCGCGGGCCCGAAGAGCAGCTCGTCCGCGGTGGCGCGCTTGAAGTACCGCTGTGCCTCGTGCTCCCAGGTGAACCCGATGCCGCCGTGCAGCTGGATCCCTTCGGCGGCGGCGGTCCGCAGCGCGTCGAGTGCCTGGGCGAGGGCGAGCCCGCCGACCCGCTGCTCGTCGTCGGTGGCTACGGCCCAGGCGGCGAAGCAGGCCGCGGAACGGGCCGCCTGGAGCTGCACGTACACATCGGCGAGCCGGTGCTTGACGGCCTGGAAGGACCCGATCACCCGCCCGAACTGCTCCCGCTGCCCGACGTACTCGACGGTCATCTCCAGCACCCGCTCGGCCGCCCCGACGGCCTCACAGGCGAGGACAGCGGCGGCGGCGTCCCCGGTACGGGCGAGGGCGCCGAGAACGTCGGCCCCGTCGTCGTCCCCCAGCAACTCGGCCGGCACATCCCGTAGTTGGACACGGGCCTGGGGGCGGGTGGCGTCGAGGGCGGTCTGCCGGGTCCGGACGAGCCCGGGGGCGTCACCGGGGACGAGGAAGAGGAGGGTCCGGGAACGGGCGAACCCTCCGGCATGGGCGGCCACGAGCAGGAGGTCGGCGCTGTGCCCGTCGAGGACCTGATCGACCTGCCCGTAGAGCCGCCAGCCGTGGGTGCGGGGGGTTCCCGCCGGGGCCGTCGACCGCTCGGCCGGACCGGCGGTCGGCCGTCCGGCCGGGGCGGCGCCTGCCGGGGGCGGCCCGGCGACGGCAGAGGCGACGGCCGGCTGCTCCCCCGCCACGGCGGACGCGCTCGACCGCCCCACCGAGGCGGCACC
The DNA here is from genome assembly GCF_042880295.1 of Streptomyces sp. NPDC058307. Taxonomy (NCBI): domain Bacteria; kingdom Bacillati; phylum Actinomycetota; class Actinomycetes; order Kitasatosporales; family Streptomycetaceae; genus Streptomyces; species Streptomyces sp. NPDC058307. The sequence goes on along the minus strand of NZ_JBHVYZ010000004.1, from coordinate 47,909 downwards.
CACCGCAGGCGGCCCGGCGACCACAGACGCGGTCACCGACCCCTCACCTCCAGTCCCCGGCCGCTCCACCCCGGTCGCGCCCGACCGCCCCGCCCGGGCAGCCCCCTGACCGCCGGGGGCGGCGCCCGACAAGGGCGGGCCGGTGACCGTGCCCCCGTCGGCGCCGGGAACCGGCCGGGCCTGCACCCCGGCCGCGCGGCCGCCTCCGGCCCAGTCGCCCTGGTTGTCGCCGGTCAGCGCGAGGGCCGTGCCCGGCGGTACCGCCAGGGTCGCCGTCACCGAGCCCGACGCGATGCGCGGCAGCAGGTCCGCACGCTGGGCGTCCGTGCCCAGGGCCAGCACCAGCGGGGCCGCGAGGACCGCCGTGCTCAGCAGCGGCGTGGCCGCCAGCACCCGCCCTGTCTCCTCGCAGGCCAGCGCCAGTTCGGTCACCGAGCAGCCCACGCCGCCGTACTCCTCGGGAAGGGCCAGCCCCGGCAGTCCCAGCTGTTCGGCGAGGGCGCTCCACAGCGCCGGGTCGTACCCGGCCGGGGTGTCGGCCGCGCTCCTCGATTCCCCGGGACCGCACCGCCTCCGCAGCAGGTCCCGCAACGCACTCCGGATCCCGTCCTGTTCGGCGGTGAAGCGAGCGTCCATGGCTCTTCCTCTTCCCTCCCGATCTGACGGTCCGTCATATTAGGAGCGCCCGCACCAGATGCCCAGAGGCAGGAGGCCCTCATGCCCCCCGGGAGCCGGAAAGTCGCGATCACCGGAGTGGCCCTGGCCGACTGCGGCCGCGTGGACGGCACCACCCCCTACGCCCTGCACGCCCAGGCCGCCCGCCGCGCCCTCGCCGACGCGGGCCTGGACCGCGAACTGGTCGACGGTGTGGCCTCCGCCGGCACCGGCACCCTCGCCCCGGCCGAGGTCGCCGAGTACCTGGGCCTGCGCCCCACCTGGGTCGACTCGACCTCGGTCGGCGGCTCCACCTGGGAGGTCATGGCGGCCCACGCGGCCGACGCGATCGCCGCCGGACACGCGAACGCGGTCCTGCTGGTCTACGGCTCCACGGCCCGCGCCGACATCAAGGAGGGCCGCCGCACCGGCACCCTCTCCTTCGGCGCCCGCGGCCCGCTCCAGTTCGAGGTGCCCTACGGCCACACCCTGATCGCCAAGTACGCCATGGCGGCCCGCCGCCACATGATCGAACACGGCACGACCATCGAGCAGTTGGCGCAGGTCGCGGTCCAGGCGCGCGCCAACGCCGCCCTCAACCCCGACGCGATGTTCCGCGACCCGATCACCGTCGACGACGTCCTCGCCGGCCCGATGATCGCGGACCCCTTCACCAAGCTGCACTGCTGCATCCGCTCCGACGGCGGCGCGGCGGTGCTGCTGGCGGCCGAGGAGTACGTACGGGACTGCCGTACCGCTCCCGTCTGGGTGCTCGGCACCGGGGAGTACGTCTCGCACGTCAGCATGTCCGAGTGGCCCGACTTCACGGTGTCCCCGGCGGCGGTGAGCGGACGGCTGGCCTTCGGGCGGGCCGGGGTACGGCCCGAGGAGATCGAACTCGCCGAGATCTACGACGCGTTCACCTACATGACACTGGTGACCCTGGAGGACCTCGGCTTCTGCGGGAAGGGTGAGGGCGGTGCCTTCGTGGAGAAGGGGCGACTGAAGGTCGAGGGCGGGGACCTGCCGGTGAACACGGACGGCGGCGGACTGTCCGCCCAACACCCCGGCATGCGGGGGCTGTTCCTGCTCGTGGAGGCCGTACGGCAGCTGCGCGGGGAGGCGGGCGCACGGCAGGTGCGACGCCGGGACGGCTCGGCGCCGGAGCTGGCGGTGGCGTCCGGGACCGGGGGCTGGTTCTGCTCGTCGGGGACGGTGGTGCTGGGGCGTTAGGGCACGAGCTTGACGGTCGCCTCGTCGTCGGCCGGGTCCAGGTTGCGGCGACCCCTGTCCCACGGACCGGACGGCTCCTTGTCATGGAGGCTCAGCCCGCGCTCGCCCGGCTTCAGATGGGGCACCCCCCCTTACCCACCGCGCGGATGCGGCGTTGCCCCTCACACGGTCATGACCCGCACGTCGTACTGCGGGATCCACTTGTCCCGCGTCACCAGGGTCATCCCTTCGATCTGCGCCTGGGCGACCAGTATCCGGTCGAAGGCGTCGCGGTGATGCGCCGGAAGCCGCCCTGCCCGCACCCCGTGCCCGGCCGTGATGGACAGGCCGGTGAACTGGCTGTCACGAACCCGCTCAGCCAGGTCCTCCGGGCCTTCGAGTTTCCCGAGGGACTGTTTGACGGCGATCTCCCACGGCGATACGGCACTGACGTACACCGCGGGTTCAGTGTCGAGCAGATCCTTGATCTCACCGGACAGTTCGGTGGAGTCGTCCAGCCACCACAGAACGACATGGGTGTCGAGCAACAGTCGCATCAGCGCATCCCGAAAGCGTCGGCGATGTCCTCGGGCAATTCATCGAAGTCGTCCGGGATGTGGATCTGCCCCCGGAGTGAGCCCCGGCCGGTCCGCTTCACCTTGGGGCGCAGCGGCACCACCTTGGCCACCGGCTCCCCCGCCTTGCAGATCACGATTTCCTCACCGGTCGCAACCTGCTCCAGAATCCGTGAAAAGTGTGTTTTGGCTTCATGGACGTTGTACTGGCGGGCTGCTTCCATGACTGCCTCACGATAAGGTCAAGGGGCGGACTAAGCGGTGGACTAAGCGTAGCTCTCCGAGAGGTGTGACGCACCTGCCGAGGCCGCGTGCGAGTTCGCCCTCACGAAGGGTTGACGTCCGACCTCGGTACCGTCTGAGGCATGGCAACGGATCTTCACGAGCTGCTCAGATCACTGCGGGTGTGGGACCCGGAGGTCACCTCGCTGCCCTCCTTCGACCCTGCCGCCGCGCCCGCGACCCCACTGGAGCTCTTCACCACCTGGTTCGCGGAGGCGGTGGCCGCCGGGCAGACCGAGCCGCACACCATGTCTCTCGCAACGGCGGACGCGCAGGGCCGGCCGGACGTACGGACCGTGATGCTGCACGGGGCCGACGCGGACGGCTGGGCCTTCGCGAGCCACGCCCACAGCCGCAAGGGAGGACACCTGGAAGTACGGCCGTACGCCGCGCTCGGCTTCTACTGGCCGGTCCTCGGCCGGCAGGTGCGGGTGAAGGGGCCGGTGAGCGCGGCGCCCTCCGAGGAGGCGGCGGCGGATCTGCACGCCCGCTCGACCGGCGCGCTGGCCGCCGCACTCACCGGCCGGCAGAGCGAAGTACTCGGCTCACTCGATGAGCTGGCGCGGGTGTCCGAGCAGGCGTGGGAGCGGGCGCAGCGGGAGCCGGAGGTGCCGGTCCCGTCCTGGACGCTGTACCGACTGCTTCCGGACGAGGTGGAGTTCTTCCAGGGAGACGAGCGCAGGCGGCACATCAGAGTCACCTACCGGCGTTCGGACGAGGGTTGGGTTCAGGAGCTGCTCTGGCCCTGAAAGTCGTACACCGCGAAGTCCGCCACCGGCCGGTAACCGATGCGCTGGTACAGGCCGTTGCTGGTCGGGTTGGCCAGGTCGGTGAAGAGCAGCACCTCGCCGGCGCCCCGCTGCCGCGCGAGCCGGCTGACCTCGGCGGTGGCGGCACCGGCGTACCCGCGGCCGCGGAACGGGGCCGGGGTGTAGACGGGCGCCACCCTGATCTGCCCGGCGACCGGCGGGGTGAGGCCGGCCATGGAGACGGGCGTGCCGTCGGGGGTCTCCCAGAGGTGGACGCCGCCGTAGGCGAGGCGGGCGTCGACCCAGGACTCGGCACGCACGGAGTCGTTCTCGCTCTGTCCGGTGTCCCGTACGAACTCCCCGAACCAGCGCACCAGCAGCTCCCGGTCGCCCTCCCCGGCTATTCTGGGCCGCCCCTGCGGCACCGGCTCCGGTGCGGTGAGCGTGTCCAGCCGGTACAGCCGCTGGCGCTGGTACGGCACGGCCTCGGCCCCGGTCCGGCGCCGCCATGCCTCGGCGAAACCGGCCGCGGTCTCGGCCTCGGCGCTGACGCCGGGGAGGGCCTGGCCCAGGGCCGCGAGATGGGCGGCGAGGGAGTCGGCCCGCGCGGGGGTCAGGGACGTGAGATGCAGCCGGTACGGCGGGGTCCGGAAATAGGCCCCCCGCACGCTCCCGTCCTCCTCCAGCAGCCCGAAGAGGGGCGCCTCGTCGCCGTACGCCCGGAGCCCGCGGGTGCGCAGTCCCTCGGTCACGGTGAGGACGACGGTGTGCAGGTCCGGACGGGAGCGCAGGAAGTCTCCGGCGCGGGTGAGGAACTCGTCGAGGTCGTCGGTGGAGTACCAGGCTGCGGGAGGCATGCCTCATGATCCTGCGTAGTCCGGCTCGACGCCTCCGAATTCCGTGGGCCGGCGGATCAGCGGCTCGTTCCCTGGGCTCACATCCCGCCCCGATCCGCACCCCACTCGAATAACAAACGTATTGTTAAAATGGCTCTATGGTCACTTCTCCCGCCCCCGGCGAAGGTCCCGTCCGCCCGGTGTCCGTGTCTCTCCACGAAGGCACCATCGCCGCCCTCAAGGCACGCACCGGCAAGCGAGGCATGTCGGCCTACGTCGAGGCCCTCATCCAGCGGCAGCTGGAACGCGACCGACTGCACGAACTCATCGCGGATGCGGAAGCCGAACACGGCCCGGCCGACCCCGCAGCGGTCGAGGCCAAACGGGCAATCCTGCGCGGTGACACGGCGGGCTCGGCGGATGCCGCGTGACGGGCACACTGGTTCTCGACTGTGAGGGGCTGTCCAAGCTCGTACTGCGTTCCCCGGATCTCACCGAGTGGCTGGCTGCGGCGGAGGCCGAGGACATTCGCGTCGTCATGAGTTCGGTGACACTCGTCGAGGCACGTGACCCGAAGGTCAGTCAGGCGCGCTTTGACTACGCCGTCTCCCGCGTCAACATCGTTCCACCCACCGAGGCCATTGCGCGCCACGCCGGCAAGCTCCTCGCCGCTGCCGGTCTTCACGGACACACGTACGCCCTCGACGCGATCGTCGCCGCCACGGCGCTCTCGTCACCCGCCCCCGTGACCATCCTGACCTCGGATCCCGAAGACCTCACCGCGTTGTGCGGGTCAGGAACCCGCGTCGTCAAAATCTGAGCCGTACAGGGCTCTCATTCGCAGGCTGAGAATGCATCAGCCGGGTTGGGTTCGAGGCCGGACCAGTTCGGTTACGGCAGATACGACTGCGGCTTTGTGATCGGCGCTGGTCTCGCGACGGTTCTCCGGTTGCAGGACCTTCAGTGACCGGGTGGCAGTGTCCCAGCTGATTGCCAGCGAGATCACCATGGCCATCAGTTCAGGTGCCGGGATGTCGGCGCGGACCTGGCCCGCTTCCTGGGCGGCTTCGATTGCGGCGACCCTCTTCCGGTACTGCTGGACCTCGGCGTCGACGGGCTGGTCTCGCTCCAGTCCTGCCCACAGGTACAGCCGCCGGATGTGCGGCCACTGCTCCAGCCGTTCGAACAGGTCTGCGGCGTAGCCGACCAGGCCACCATCGTCGAACGTGATCGACTGTGCCAGTTTGATCATGCTGTCGGCGACGACCTGGTCAAACAGCTCCTCCTTGGTCCCGAAGTGCATGTAGATCGACCGCTTGTTGGCCGCGGCGGTCTCGGCGATGCGGTCGATCCGGGCGCCGGCCAGACCGTAGGTGGCGAACTCGTCGACCGCCGCCTTCATGAGGCGTCGCTTGGTCTCGGTGGCATCGCGTGGCATGCGTCCATCGTACATAACCATCCAGGTATTTACACGAGGGCCGGGGGGAGGTAAGAATATATCCAGTTAGTTACTATCCAAGGAGCACGATCATGACTCGCACCTGGTTCATCACCGGTACGTCCTCCGGCTTCGGTCGGCACCTCACCGAACAGTTGCTCGCTCGTGGGGACCGGGTCGCCGCTACCGCGCGGCGCCTGGAGAGCCTTGACGATCTGGCGGCCCGCCACGGCGGCCAGCTGTGGCGTTCCCGTCTGGATGTCACCGACACGAGCGCGCTGCGTGAGAGCGTGGACCGCGCGTTCGCCGATCTCGGACGGATCGACGTCGTCGTCTCCAATGCCGGCTACGGACTGTTCGGGGCGGCCGAGGAACTCACCGACGAGCAGATCGACCGGCAGATCGCGACCAACCTCACGGCGTCGATCCAGCTCGCCCGCGCCACCGCCCCGCACCTGCGCCGCCAGGGCGGCGGACGCTACATCCAGGTCGCCAGCATCGGCGGCCAGGTCGCCTTCCCCGCCATGAGTCTCTACCACGCCACCAAGTGGGGGATCGAGGGATTCTGGGAGTCGGCCGCCGCCGAGCTCGCGCCGTTCAACATCGGCGTGACACTCGTCGAGCCCGGCGTCGCCCGCACCAACTTCGGCGCCGCCAGTTCAGTCCTGGGCGCGCCGCTGCCCGAGTACGCCGACGGCCCCTCGGGACAGCTGCGGCGCATCCTCTCCGGCGACCTGCCGCCGTTGCCCGCACCCGGTGACCCCGCGAAGATCGCGGCAGCCATCATCACCTCCGCCGACCAGGCCGAAGCCCCCTTCCGCCTCACCCTCGGCTCCGACGCCTACGCCATGGCCACCGCCGCCCTGCGCAACCGCCTCAACGCCCTCGAAGCCGGCCAGGAACTCGCCCACTCCACCGACGCCGACGACTTCACCACGCCCGCCCCCGCCGACCTCGCCGACCTCGCCGACCTCGCCGGCAACTGAAAAGGAACCCGTCATGTTCGACTTCACCGGCAAGACCGTTCTCATCACCGGCGCCGCCGGCGCCCTCGGCTCCACCTTGTCAGCCAGATTCTCCGAGGCCGGCGCCAACACCGTCACCGCCGCCCGAACCGGCTCCGACCAGCTCGCCGCCAAGCTCAACGGCCCCGCCCTCGGCGTCCGCCTCGACGTCACCAACGAGTCCGACTGGACCGACGCCATCGCCCAGACCGAAGCCCGCTTCGGACCCCTGGACATCCTCATCAACAACGCCGCCTACCTGCGCGTCGGCACCGTGGAAAGCATCCCGCTCGACGAGTTCCACCGCGTGTTCGACACCAATGTGACCGGCGCCCTGCTCGGCATCCGCGCCGCCGCCCCCTCCATGCGCAAAGCCGGCGGCGGCTCCATCGTCAACATCAACTCCGTGGCCGGCCTCGCCGCCGCACCCGAACTCGTCGCCTACAGCAGCAGCAAGTGGGCCCTGCGCGGCCTCATGCGCGCAGCCGCCAAGGGCCTGGCCCGCGACAACATCCGCGTCAACGCCGTCCACCCCGGCATCATCGAAACCCCCCTCGCCTACCACCCCGACGGCACCCCCATAGTCCCCGTCGACGACTTCGCTGTCCCCCGCAACGCCACCCCCGACGAAATCGCCAACTTCATCCTCTTCACCGCCTCCGACCAAGCCGGCTTCGCCACCGGCACCGAAATCATCGCCGACGGAGGCTTCACCCTCGGCGCCCTCACCTAACCCTCCACACCACCTCGGGCCTCGGGGAGCACCCAGTAGCCGACGCGGGCGGTGCGGAAGACGTGGTCGATCATGTTGATGCCGAGGTGCCCGAGGGTCGTACCGCTCGACTCGTCCGTGATCCGGTACGACACACTCGTGCCCTGCGCCGCCTGCTCCGCCCTGTGGCGCATGACGGCACGGGCGCCGTCGAGGTCGTGGACCAGGGTGAGCGGAGTGTTCCAGCGCCCGAACTCGGGGTCGTGGGCGCGCAGCCAGTCCGTGGCCTGGGCGTCGGAGTCCGCGTCCCAGGCGCACAGGCGCAGGCCGGGACCGTGCAGCGGGGTGAAGGGGCGTATGAGGTGCTGATCGTCGAGGTCGGTCATCCGCCCATTCAAACCGCGCGGCCCTCCTGTACGGCCGGAATTTCGGCATCCCGGTCAAGGCCGGCCCGCAAATCCTCACCGCACAACGAATTCCTCCGCCACCACCAACGGCCCCCCACACAAGGCCGACGCTCATCCCTCACCCCCAACGCACGGCCTGAATTTCGGCGCCCCCTCCGGAAAGACCGCCTCCAGCTCCATCCCGGCCCGCACATCCCCCTGCGCGCAGTCCACGATCTCCGTCATCATCCGGGGCCCCTCGGCGAGGTCGACCACGGCGGCGACGTACGGGGTGCGGTCCCTGAAGGGCGGCAGGTCGTTGCGGTGGACGACGGACCAGGTGTGGAGCGTGGCGCGGCCGGTCGCCGGGAACCAGGAGACGTCCTCGCTCCAGCAGCGCGGGCAGAACTCGCGGGGGTAGTGGTGCACTTGGGCGCAGGTCGCGCACTTCCTGAGCAGCAGGACGCCCCGTGCCGCCGCGTCCCAGTAGGTGCGCGTGAAGGCGTCCGTCTCGGGGAGGTCGTACCGCGCGGGCATCAGAACCAGCCCAGCGCGGCGTCGAGCGACCACGTCTGCCAGGACATCGCGAACAGGGCCACGACCGAGATGAGGGCCATCATCGAGTTCTGTCCCTGCTCGGCCCAGTCGTGGATCATCAGGGTGAAGTAGAGGACGTTCAGGAGCAGGCCGCCGACCAGGGCGAGCGGGGTCAGGAAGCCGAGGATCAGGCCCGCACCGAGGGCGAGTTCGGCGTACGCGACGACGTACGCCATGGTTTTCGGGCGCGGCGCGACCATCACCTGGAAGCCGCTGCGGACCGGGGTCCAGCGGTGCTTGGCTGCGATGTCCGCGGCCCAGGTGATGCCGCCGCCCTGGAACCACGTGCTCTTGTCCTTGTGCCGCCAGCTCTCCAGCCACCACAGCCCGAGGCCGATGCGCAGGACGGCCAGCCATTGCGCGCCGGTCAGCCAGATCGTGTCCATGAAATCTGACGGTACGTCAGATCCTGGGACCCGGGAAGACCGCGGTCGGTCGCGGGGGGAATCCTGTGCGCGCGCCGGGAAACTGTGGGTCCCCCATGAATGCCCCGGGATTGTTGGCAATTTTGTCGAAGACACGGTTACGTTCGGTCCCGCCAGCGAAAACGCCGAGGGAGCCAACCGTGAAGCACAGGGCAATCAAGCGCAGGAACGTCGTCATGGGGATCGGTGCGGCGGCCGGGGCCGCGGCTGTCGGAGGCATCGCCCTGAACGCCGGCGCGGCGACCGCGAGCTCCACCGCGAGCGGCGACACCGGCCTCGTCTTCGACCCCGACGCCTACACGAAGCTGACGACGACCGTCACCGACACCGAGGGCACCGAGCACGCGGTCACCTACCACTTCTGGAAGGCGATCACCTACGTCTCCAAGCCGGTCGACGCGACCTACCAGTCGCTGAACGTCAGCGTGCCGGTCGAGATCGACGGCACCGCGGTCGACGCGAGCAACGCCCCCATCCTGTTCGCGAACTCCGTCGGCGGCTACATGCCGTCCTCCGTGGCGGACGCCACCGGCATCGGCGGCGCGAGCATGGGAGGTGGGACCGGCGGCGGCACTCCGAGCGGGGCCCCCACCGCGAGCTCCTCCGCCTCGCCGAGTTCCTCCACCGCCGGCTCCTCCGCCTCGCCCGCCGCGAGCGCCTCCGCCTCCGCGCCGGGGGCCAACGGGAACACCAACGCCGCCGGCGGCGCCCTGAACACCAACCAGTTCCTGGCCCTGGCCGCCGGGTACGTCGTCGTCGAGCCCGGCGCCCGGGGCCGCGGGCTGAAGAACTCCGCCGGCGAGTACTACGGCAGCGCCCCGGCCGTGATCGTCGACCTCAAGGCGGCCGTCCGGTACGTCAGGTCCAACAAGGGCCGCATCCCCGGCGACGTCGACCGGATCGTCTCCGCCGGCACCAGCGCGGGCGGCGCCGTCTCCACCCTGCTCGGCGCCTCAGGCGACAGCCCCATCTACGACACCTACCTGAAGGAGATCGGCGCGGCCGACGCCTCCGACGCGATCTTCGCCGTGGGCGCGTGGTGCCCGATCACCGACCTGGAGCACGCCGACGGCGCCTACGAGTGGAACTGGGGGACCAACGCCCTCGGCACCGGCAAGCAGGTCGACCAGACGGTCTCCAAGGACCTGCGGTCCCAGTTCGCCGAGTACCAGGCGAAGTTGCGGCTGCGCGGCCTGAGGGGCTCCGGCTTCGGCACCCTCACCGCACGGAACTACGACGAGTACCTGCTCAAGCAGTACCTGGAGCCCTCGGCCACCACCTACCTCGCGGCCCTGTCGGACTCCGACCGCGAGACCTACCTCGCCAAGAACACCTTCATCACCTGGGACGGAAAGAAGGCCCGCTTCACCTGGGCCGGCTATCTCACCCACGTCGGCGCCCGCAAGAAGACCGTGCCGGCCTTCGACGCCTTCGACCTGTCGGCCGGTGAGAACAACTAGTTCGGCTCGGCCACCACCGCGAACCGCCACTTCACGGCGTACGGCGCCAAGAACGACACCACGGGCCTGTCCAGCAAGCGCGTCGAGAGCGACATCCCCGAGCTGCTGAACCTGATGAACCCGATGTACCACCTGGTGGAGAAGGTCAACGGCAGGCGCTCCAGGCACTGGTGGATCCGCCTCGGCACCAACGACACCGACACCTCGCACGTCATCTCCGCGAACCTCGCCGCCCGCGCCGAGAACCTCGGCGACGACGTGAACCACCTCTACTACTGGGACCAGGGCCACGGCGCCAACACCGACCCGGGCGACTTCATCGCCTGGATCGGCCAGGTCACGGGATACAAGACGGGATACAAGAAGGCCGGCAAGGAGTAGTCCCTGCCGTACGGCAGCCCGTACCGCGGCCCCGGTTTCCCGTCAGTCTCCGGCCGCCGCACGCCACGGCGCCGAGCTCCGCAATAACGGGGCCCGGCGCCGTGGTCTTTCCCTCGTGGTCTTTCCACCGTGGTCCGCCATGGTCATTCCACCGTGCTCTTTCCGCCATGATCTTCTCCCCGCCCGCGCAACCAGGTGACCTACGCCACAGGCCCCACCCGCCCCTCCTACAGGCGTGATCGATCCGCAACCAATTCCCGTCTTGACCGAGACCCATCAACGCGCTGTCTGATTACGCTCGCGCTCATGGCCGACTCCACACCCGCAGACCACCCTGAGCAGCCCGGGCAGCCCGATCGCCCCGTGTACGTCATCGGCGGCGGTCCGGCCGGGCTCTCCGTCGCGTACGCGCTGCGCGCCCGGGGCGTCCGCGCGGTCGTCCTGGAGAGGTCCGAGCACGTCGGCGCGTCCTGGCGGCGCCACTACGACCGCCTCCACCTGCACACCACGCGCCGTCTGTCGGCCCTGCCCGGCCTGCCGATGCCCCGTCGCTTCGGCCGCTGGGTCTCCCGTGACGACGTGGTGCGCTACCTGGAGAAGTACGCCGAGTTCCACGAGCTGGAAACCGTCACCGGCGTCGAGGTCTCGCGCGTCGAGCGCACCCCCGACGGCACCGGGTGGCTGCTGCACGCCACCGGGGGCCGCGAACTGACCGGCGCCGCGGTGGTCGTGGCCACCGGCTACAACCACACCCCGCTGCTGCCCGACTGGCCCGGCCGCGAGGAGTACAAGGGCGAACTCCGGCACGCCGGCGAGTACCGCAACCCCGAGTCGTACACCGGCCGTGACGTCCTCGTCGTCGGCGTCGGCAACACCGGCGCCGAGATCGCCGTGGACCTGGTCGAGGGCGGCGCCTCCCGGGTACGGCTGTCCGTGCGCACCGCCCCGCACATCGTCCGCCGCTCCACGGCCGGCTGGGCCGCCCAGTACACGGGCGTTCTCGTACGACGGCTGCCGGTCGGCCTGGTGGACCGGCTGGCCCGGCCCATGGCGAAGCTCAGCGTGCCCGACCTGTCCGCGCACGGCCTGCCCCGCCCCGACACCGGGCTCTACAGCCGGGCCAAGGAGGGCGCCATCCCGGTCCAGGACGTCGGCCTCATCGACGCGATCCGCAAGGGCAAGGTCGAGGTCGTGGCCGCCGTCGAGGGCTTCGAGGACGGCGAGGTGCTGCTCGCCGACGGCAGCCGCGTCAGCCCGGACGCGGTGATCGCGGCGACCGGGTACGCCCGCTCGCTGGAGGGGCTGGTCGGCCACCTCGGCGTCCTCGACGCCCACGGCAGACCGGTCGTCAACGGCTCGCGCTGCCCCGACGACGCCCCAGGGCTCTTCTTCACCGGTTACGTCACTCCCATCAGCGGCACCTTCCGGGAAGTGGCGATCGACGCGGAGAAGATCGCGAAGGCCGTCGAGAAGCACAGCGAGAAGGATGGCGCGGGCAGGCTCTCGCGGCTGCCCGTCTGACGGAGAAGACGGAGAAGCCGGAGAAAGACCCCAACTCGCTTTACCGACGCTCCTGTTACATCTGCGAGAGATGTGACGGGAGCGTTGTCGTGCGCCACCGCACGGGGCCAGAATGTGAACACTTCTCATGTTCTAGCTCCACACTCTCTCCACTACGGAGGACGCACGTGGCACGCGAAAGACAACTCCCCCAGCTCTCCCGCCGCTCCCTGCTCGGCGGTGCCGCCGCCGCGGCCGGGGCCGCCACTCTCACCGGGACCGCCGCCTCCCCCGCCTTCGCCGCCACCCGTGACGTGGACGTCGCGATCGTCGGCGCCGGCCTCGCCGGGCTCACCGCCGCCCGTGACCTGGTCGCGGGCGGAAAGACGGTCGCCGTCCTGGAGGCCCGCGACCGCGTAGGGGGCCGGGTCCTCAACCTGAAACTGGCCAACGGCGGTGTCACCGAGGGCGGCGGCGAGTTCATCGGCCCCACCCAGGACCGCATCAAGGCCCTCGCGGACTCACTCGGAGTGCAGACCTTCCCCACCTACAACACCGGCGACAACCTCCTCTACAAGGACGGCAAGAAAACCCCCTACGCCACCGACGGCCTCCTCGGCTCGGTCCCGCCGATCGACGCGGCCGGTCTCGCCAACGCGGCGATCGTGCAGGCCTCCCTCGACGACATGGCCAAGACGATCCCGCTCGACGCGCCCTGGACCGCCGCCAAGGCCGACGAGTGGGACCGGCAGACCTTCGAGAGCTGGCTGCGCGCCAACGCGGTGATCCCGTCGGCCAAGTTCCTGTTGGACGTGGCCTGCACGTCGATCTTCTCGGCCGAACCCCGCGAACTGTCCCTGCTGTTCGTCCTCTTCTACATCGCCGCCGCCGGCAACGAGACCACCCCCGGCACCCTCGAGCGCCTCACCGAGACTGCGGGCGGCGCCCAGGAATCGCGCTTCGTCGGCGGTTCCCAGCAAGTGCCGATCAAGCTCGCGGCGACCCTCGGCGACCGGGTGGTGCTGAACGCGCCGGTGCGCACGATCGCCAGGTCCGGCGCGAAGTACGTCGTCACGGCCGACGGGGTCACCGTCACGGCCAAGCGGGTCGTGGTCGCCGTACCGCCGCCGCTCGCGGCCCGCATCACCTACGACCCGCTGCTGCCCGCGGCCCGCGACCAGCTCACCCAGCGCCTCCCGATGGCCTCGGTCGGCAAGGCGATCGCTATCTACGACACCCCCTTCTGGCGGGCGGACGGCCTCAACGGCCAGGTCGTCAGCGACACGGGCGTGGTCAGCTCGACCTTCGACAACTCCCCGCCGGACGCCTCCTACGGCGCCCTGATGGGCTTCATCGAGGCCGACGAGGCCCGCAAGTACGACGCGGCGAGCGAGGCGGAGGTCAAGGCGGCCGTCCTCAAGGACTACGTGACGTACTTCGGCTCGAAAGCGGCCTCCCCCACCTCCTTCGTCCTGCAACGCTGGAACAACGAGGCCTACACCCGCGGCGGCCCCGTCTCCATCGGCGCGCCCGGGGTGCTCACCCAGTACGGCCCCGCCCTGCGTGCCCCCGTCGGCGGCATCCACTGGGCCGGGACGGAGACGTCGATCCACTGGATGGGCTTCATGGACGGTGCGGTGCGGTCGGGCGAGCGGGTGGCCAAGGAGGTTCTCGCGGTGCTGTAGTCGGCGCGTTCAACTTTGCGTGCACGCCCGTTCCTGACACCCCGTCAGTTCTGTAATCTGACTATGCGTCAGTTATTCAGGCTGTCTTCAGGCTGTCACACAGGAGCGGGCGGACCGATGCTTGGATCAACCCACGGCACCCTCACCACCGACTCCCGCCGGGCCCGGGTCATCGCGTGCGGCGAGCAACCCGGGCCCGCCGTCCACGGCCGGCCCGCCGAGGTCGACGATCTCGACGTCGGCGGCCGGCCGCTGTATACCGACGTCCCCGATCTGGACCGCTTCTTCCGGCCCGAGTCGGTCGCCGTGATCGGCGCCTCGGACACCGAGGGCCGCCCGAACACCGGGGTCACCCGGCAGCTGATCGACTGGGCGGACCGGGTCGGCGCCCGGCTGCACCCGGTGCACCCGACGCGCCCGGCCGTCTTCGGCATCCCCTGTGTGGCCGCCGTGTCCGAGCTGCCCGAGCAGGTCGATCTCGCCGTGCTGCTGGTCGCCGACCCGCTCCCGCTGATCGAGCAACTGGCCGAGGCCAAGGTGAAGTTCGCGGTCGTCTTCGCCTCCGGGTTCGCCGAGACCGGCGAGGAGGGAGCGGCGGCCCAGGAGCGACTCGCGGCCGCCGTGGCGCAGTCCGGGATGCGCCTGCTGGGGCCCAACACCAACCTGAACGCCTTCTCGTCGTTCCGCGACGACCTCGACGGCCCAGGCATCGCCCTGATCACCCAGTCCGGCCACCAGGGCCGCCCGGTGTACGCCCTCCAGGAACTCGGCATCCGCCTCACCCACTGGGCGCCCACCGGCAACGAGGCCGATCTGGAGAGCGCGGACTTCCTCTCCTACTTCGCCGAACGCCCCGAGGTCGGCGCCATCGCCTGCTACCTGGAGGGCCTCAAGGACGGCCGCTCCTTCCTGCTCGCCGCCGACCGGGCCGCCCGCCGCAAGGTGCCGGTCGTCGCGGTCAAGGTCGGCCGCACCGAGACCGGCGCCCGCACGGCCGCCTCCCACACCGGCAAGCTCACCGGCGCGGACGCGGTGGTGGACGCCGCGATGCGCCAGTACGGCGTGATCCGCGTCGACGGCCTCGACGAACTCCAGGACACCGCCACCCTGTTGGCCCGCGCAAGGCCGCCGCGCGCCGAAGGGGTCGTCGTCTACTCGATCTCGGGCGGCACCGGCGCGCACTTCGCCGACCTGGCGACGGAGGCGGGGCTGAGGCTGCCGCCGCTGTCCGACGCCAAGCAGGCCGAACTGCACCAGTGGATACCGGAGTTCCTGAACGTGGCCAACCCCGTCGACAACGGCGGGCACCCGGTCGGCGACTGGCGCGGCCGGAAGATCATCGACGCGATCCTCGCCGACCCGTCGGTCGGGGTGCTGATCTGCCCGGTCACCGGGCCTTTCCCTCCCCTGAGCGACCGGCTGGTCCAGGATCTGGTGGACGCGGCCGAGCAGACCGACAAGCTGGTGTGCGTGGTGTGGGGCTCGCCGGTCGGCACCGAGCCGGCCTACCGCGAGGTCC
>NZ_JBHVYZ010000004.1:27356-32400 GCF_042880295.1 Streptomyces sp. NPDC058307 | reverse complement strand
ACGCCTACCGCGAGCTGACCGACATCGCCCGCTACGAGGACGTCACCCTGGACGGGGTCCTGGTCTGCCAGATGGTCGAGCGGGGTGTCGAGATGGTCGTCGGGGCCGCGCACGACGAGCTGTTCGGGCCGACGGTGACGGTGGGGCTCGGCGGGGTCCTGGTCGAGGTGCTGCGGGACACGGCCGTACGGGTGCCGCCCTTCGGTGAGGAGCAGGCCCGGGACATGCTGGCGGACCTGCGCGGGCGGGCCCTCCTGGACGGGGTCCGGGGGCGGCCGCCCGCGGATCTCGACGCGCTCGTGGAGGTCGTGCTCCGGGTGCAGCGCATGGCGCTGGAGCTCGGGGACGAGGTGGCGGAGCTCGACATCAACCCGCTGATGGTGCTGCCCCGGGGGCAGGGGGCGGTGGCGCTGGACGCGTTGGTGGTGTGCCGGTGAGCGAGGTCGAGCACATCGTCGACGGCCACGTCTCGTACCTCACCCTCAACAGGCCCGAGGTCCTCAACGCCCTCACGCCCGGCCAACGGGACCTGCTCATCGAGCTGTTGGCCGGGGCGTCCGCGGATCCGCAGGTGCGTGCCGTGGTCCTGACCGGAACCGGGCGCGGCTTCTGCGCGGGGGCGGATCTGCGGGGGGCGTCCGGCGCGGGGGCGTCCGGCGCGGGGGCGTCCGGCGCGGGGGAACGCGTCGCCGGTGACGTGGCCCGCACGCTGCGGCTGGGGGCCCAGCGGCTGGTCGCGGCCGTCCTCGACTGCGAGAAACCGGTCATCGCCGCGGTGAACGGCACGGCCGCCGGTCTCGGCGCGCACCTCGCCCTCGCCTGCGATCTGGTCCTGGCCGCCGAGTCGGCGAGGTTCATCGAGGTGTTCGTGCGCCGGGGCCTGGTGCCCGACGGCGGCGGCGCCTATCTCCTGCCCCGTCTGATCGGCCCGCGGCGGGCGAAGGAACTGATGTTCTTCGGCGACCCGCTCACCGCGCCCGAGGCCGAACGCCTGGGCCTCGTCAACCGGGTCGTGCCGGACGAGGAGCTGGCCAAGACGGCCCGCGCGTGGGCCGAGCGCCTGGCCACCGGCCCGACCCGGGCCCTGGCCCTGACGAAACAGCTCGTGAACGCCTCCCTGGACGGCGACCGCGCCACCGCCTTCGCCGCGGAGGCCGCCGCACAGGAGATCAACATGACGACGGCGGACGCTCAGGAGGGCGTGGCGAGCTTCGTGGAGCGCAGGAGCCCCGAGTACCGGGGCCGTTGACGGCCGGGAGCACCGGACCCTTCCCATCTGACGCACCGTCAGCTTCAATGGGGATGTGATGGGACAAGCGGGGACGGCGGAAGCGGCCGTCCGCTACCTCAGGTCCGGGAAGGCCCTCGCCGTGGAGGCGCTGCCCCGCCCGGAGCTGCGGTGTGTGCGCGAGGACGAGCGGGCACCGGTCGACCCGGCCGAGTTCCGGCGTGTGCTGGGGAACTTCGCGACCGGCGTCACCGTGGTGACGGCCCCCGGGGCGCCGGGCGGGCAACCGGCCGGCTTCGCCTGCCAGTCCTTCTCCTCCCTCTCCCTCGACCCACCGCTCGTCGCCTTCATGGTGGCCCGTACGTCGGCGACCTGGCCGCGCATCGCCCGGGCGGGCGTCTTCTGCGTGAACATCCTGAGCGCGGACCAGGGCGCGCTGTGCAGGGGGTTCGCGGTGAGCGGCGCCGACAAGTTCGCGGGCGTGGCCCACGACCCGGCCCCGGTCTCCGGCTCCCCGCGCCTGGCGGGCACGCTCGCGTGGATCGACTGCACGATCCACGCGGTGCACACCGGCGGTGACCATCTCATCGTGGTGGGACGGGTGGACGCGCTGGGCACCGGCGAGGGCGGGGCCCCGCTGCTGTTCCACCGGGGCCGGTTCCTCTAGGCCGCCGCCGTCAGGGGAACGGGGACCGGCCGCCGCCGGATGACGAGCGCCATCAGCGCCGCCGCCGCGCACAGCGCTCCCGACGCGTACCAGACCATGTCGTACGTGCCGAACACGTCCCGTGCCACACCGCCGAGGAAGGCGATCAGGGCCGCGCCGACCTGGTGGGAGGCGAGGACCCAGCCGAAGACGATCGCGCTGTCGTCGCCGTACTGCTCACGGCACAGGGCGACGGTGGGCGGGACGGTGGCGACCCAGTCGAGGCCGTAGAAGACGATGAAGAAGAGCATCGGCGGGTGCACGGAGGGCGCGAGGAGCATGGGCAGGAACAGCAGCGAGATGCCGCGCAGGGCGTAGTAGACGGCGAGCAGGCGGCGGGGTTCGAAGCGGTCGGTGAACCAGCCGGAGGCGACCGTGCCGACGACGTCGAAGACGCCGATGACCGCGAGCAGGGAGGCGGCGGCCGTCACGGGCATGCCGTGGTCGTGGGCGGCGGGCACGAAGTGCGTCTGGATCAGGCCGTTGGTGGAGGCGCCGCAGATCGCGAAGGTACCGGCGAGCAGCCAGAAGGGGCCGGTGCGGGCGGCCTTGAAGAGGACCTTGACGGTCCGGCGGGCGGCACCGGTCACCGGTGCCGGCTTCGGCACGAACTCCTGGGCGCCGTACGGCTTCAGGCCCACGTCTGCCGGGTGGTCGCGCAGCAGCAGCCAGACGAAGGGGACGACCGCGAGGGCGGCGAGCGCGACGGTGATGGCCGCCGGGCGCCAGTCGTGCTTCTCCACCATCCAGGACAGCACCGGCAGGAAGATCAGCTGGCCGGAGGCGGAGGCGGCGGTCAGGATGCCGGTGACCAGGCCGCGCCGCTCGGTGAACCAGCGGTTGGTGACGGTCGCGGCGAAGGCCAGCGCCATCGAGCCGCTGCCGAGGCCGACGAGCAGGCCCCAGTAGAGCATCAGCTGCCAGGCGGCCGTCATCCACACGGTCAGGCCCGAGCCGACGGCGATCACGGTCAACGCGACCGCGACGACCCGCCGGATGCCGAAGCGGTCCATCAGCGCCGCCGCGAAGGGCGCGGTCAGGCCGTACAGCGCGAGGTTGACGGAGACGGCCGCGCTGATGGTGCCGCGCGACCAGCCGAAGTCGTCGTGCAGGGGGTCGATGAGCAGGCCCGGCAGGGAGCGGAAGGCGGCCGCACCGATGATCGTCACGAAGGCGACGGCGGCCACGAACCAGGCGCGGTGGATACGAGTGGGCCGCTTTTCCGTCGGGGGTACCTGGAGGGCGGCTTCGGTTGTCTCGGTCACGTCATAGAGCTTCCGTCCTGCGCCGCCCCGGTTCCATTGGCCCGAAGGACAGCATTCGTTAGGATCGGGCCATGAGCCCTGACCGTCGTGCCCAGGAGTTCCGCCCGCACCGCGTGGTCGTGCTGGCCATGGACGGCGTCCTGCCCTTCGAGCTGGGCATCCCGCACCGCATCTTCGGCCGCCCCCGGGACGCCGAGGGGCGCCTGCTGTACGAGGTCCTCACCTGCTCGATCCGCCCGCCGGGCCCGGTCCGGACCGACGCCGACTTCGCCGTCCAGGTCGAGCACGGCCCGCAGACCCTGGCCACCGCCGACACCGTGATCGTCCCGGCGTCGTACGAACTGGGCCCGGTCTTCGAGCAGGGCGTGCTGACCGCTGAACTGGCCGCCGCCCTCGCCCACATCCGCCCCGGCACCCGGCTCGCCTCCATCTGCACCGGCGTCTACGTCCTGGCCGCCGCCGGTCTCCTCGACGGCCGCCCCGCCACCACGCACTGGGCCGACTCCGACCGTCTCCAGCGGCTCTTCCCGCAGATCAAGGTGGACCCGGACGTCCTGTTCATCGACGACGGGGACGTCCTGACCTCCGCGGGCGTCGCCGCCGGCATCGACCTGTGCCTGCACATGGTGCGCCGCGACCACGGCACGGCGATCGCCAACGAGGTGGCTCGCCGCACCGTCGTACCGCCGCACCGCGACGGCGGTCAGGCGCAGTACATCCACCGGCCGGTGCCCGACCCGCAGCAGTCGACCACGACCTCGGCCCGCGCCTGGGCGCTCGGCCGCCTCCACGAGCCGATCCAGCTGCGGGACATGGCCGAGCAGGAGGCCATGTCGGTGCGCACCTTCACCCGCCGCTTCCGCGAGGAGGTGGGCGTCAGCCCCGGCCAGTGGCTCACCCAGCAGCGCGTGGAACGCGCCCGGCACCTCCTGGAGTCCACCGACCTCTCCGTCGACCAGGTCGCCCACGACGCCGGCTTCGGCACCGCCCAGTCGATGCGCCAGCACCTGCAGACGGCCCTCGGAGTCACCCCGACCGCGTACCGCCGCACGTTCAGGTCCGGCAGCGCGGGCCTCGACTCCCCTTCCGCGCGCTACGACGACGTCGGCACCCTGCGGGTCAATGCAGCTAGAACGTGAGCACCCCCCGTGCCACCCGCCCCGCCTCCGCGTCCCCGACCGCCTTCTCGAAGTCCTCGATCGGGTAGGTCTCCGTGACCAGTTCGTCGAGGAGCAGCCGTCCCTGCCGGTAGAGGTCCGCGTACAGCGGGATGTCCCGCTGGGGCCGCGAGGATCCGTAGCGGCAGCCGAGGACGGACTTGTCCAGGAACATCGAGGAGACGGCGAAGGACGCCTCCGCGCCCGCCGCCGGAACCCCCAGCAGGACCGCCTGCCCGTGCCGGTCGAGCAAGTCCACTGCGGCACGCACGAGTTCGACCCGGCCGACGCACTCGAAGGCGTGGTCCACCCCGTGCGGCAGCAGTTCCCGCACGCCCTCCGTCGAGGTCAGGAAGTCCGTCGCCCCGAACTGCCGGGCCATCGCCTCCTTCGCCGGATTGGCGTCCACGGCCACGATCCGCGAGGCTCCCGCGATCCGGGCACCCTGGATGACGTTGAGTCCGATCCCCCCGGTCCCGATCACCAGCACGCTCTCCCCCCGGTCCACCCGGGCCCGGTTGAGCACCGCCCCCACCCCGGTCAGCACCCCGCACCCGATGAGCGCGGCGGACGTCAGCGGGATGTCCTCCGGGATCCGGACCGCCTGCACGGCCTTCACCACGGTCCGTTCCGCGAAGGCGGAGTTGCACGCGAACTGGAACACCCGCTCCCCGCCCCGCGAGAACGG
>NZ_JBHVYZ010000004.1:21682-27259 GCF_042880295.1 Streptomyces sp. NPDC058307 | reverse complement strand
CCCCGCGAGAACAGGAACAGGTGCTGCAGCGCGTCGAGTTCGTACGGCGAGGAAGGCGACCAGTCCCCGGGCCCGACCGTCGCCTCCGCGCCCCGCACGAGCATCGCCAGCTCCCCGAGACGCTGATGCCAGCCCGCCCACAGCAGCTTGGCCACACTGGAGGCCCCGGCGTCCCCCGAACCTCCCAGCGTCCGCAGCGCGTTCCACCGCATGGTCCGCAACTCGGCCCACTGCCGCACGAGCAGAGCGCGTACGACGGGATCGTCGACCGCGCCGGTCCGTACGGCGGTCTGCACCACCCGCGTCAATTCCTCGGCGAATCCGACCTGTTGGGCCAGCGTGGACACCCCGCGCTCGAACCCGAGCAGGCTCATCGCCACCTGCCAGCCGCGCCCCTCGCCTCCGACGACATGCTCGGCACGCGCGTGTGCCCCGTCGAAGAAGACCTCGTTGAACTCACTGGTCCCGGTCATCTGCCGTATGGGCCGCACCTCGATGCGCCCCGGCTGGTCCATGGGAACGAGGAGAAACGTCAGCCCGTGATGCCGGCGCGACTCCGGATCGGTCCGCGCGAGCACGAAACACCAGTCCGCCTCATGGGCGAGGGACGTCCAGATCTTCTGCCCGCTGATCCGATACGTCCCGTCCCCGGCCCGCGTGGCCCGGGTCCGCACCCCGGCGAGGTCGGACCCCGCCCCGGGTTCGCTGTACCCCTGGCACCACAGCTCCTCCCCGGCGGCGACAGACGGAAGGAAGCGCGCCTTCTGCTCGTCGCTGCCGTGCGCGAGAAGAGTCGGCGCGAGCAGCTTCTCCCCAATGTGCCCGGACCGCGCCGGCGCCCCGGACCGCGCATACTCCTCGGCCCAGACAACCTGCTGGGTCAGCGTGGCGGTCCGGTTCCCGTACCCGCCCTCCGCCCAACCGAGCCCGATCCACCCGGCCTTCCCAAGGGCCCGCTCCCAGACCCGCCGCTCCTGGGCCCCGTCCACATGGGCGGAGAGCCATTCCCGCACTTCTCCTCGAAACGCCTCGTCCTCAGCACCAAACCCAAAGTCCACAGGGCCCTCCTCTCCACACCGGTGGCGGTGAGCTACTCAGGGGCGCGGGGCTGCATCGATTTGCGGCTCCGCCGCGTGGGCGCGACCAGCCACAAACGACCCGCACCCGCCAAACAACGCACACCCCCAACCCCCTAGGCATCCGGCCCCGAAAGCAACGGCATCGGATCCACTCCAACGCTCCCAGGCAAAAACGACGCGATCAGTTCCGGCGTCCACCCGCCGGAGGCGTACGCCGCACGCAACTCCCGCGGCTGAGCCCACACCGCGATCTTCGGCCCCGCCACCGTGTACACCTGCCCGGTGATCTCCCGCGCCCGCTCCGACAGCAGGTAGACCACCATGGGCGCCACATCCTCCGGCTCCCCGATCTCCGCGAGCTCGAAGGGAACGTTCGCCGACATCCGCGTACGGGCGACGGGCGCCACCGCGTTCGCGGTCACCCCGTACTTGTGCAGCCCGAGCGCCGCGCTGCGCACCAGCGAGATGATCCCGCCTTTCGCCGCGCTGTAATTGGCCTGCGAATACGACCCCTGGTGGTTCCCACTCGTGAACCCGATCAACGTCCCCGCCCGCTGCCGGCGCATCACCGCGGAGGCCGCCCGGAACACCGTGAACGTCCCTTTCAAATGCGTGGCGAGGACCGGGTCCCACTCGTCCTCGGTCATGTTGAACAGCATCCGCTCACGCAGGATCCCGGCGACGCAGACGACACCGTCGAGCCGCCCGTAGGAGGACAACGCGACATCGACCACCCGCTGCCCGCCCGCCATCGTCGAGATGTCGTCGGCCACGGCGACGGCCTCGCCCCCCGCCGCCTCGATCTCCTTCACGACACCCGCAGCGACATCGCTCGTGGGAGACGCCCCGTCCACCGAGACGCCGTAGTCGTTGACGACGACCCGCGCGCCCTCCGCCGCCGCGGCCAGCGCGACCGCCCGCCCGATCCCCCGTCCCGCGCCGGTCACGGCGACGACCCTGCCTGCCAAGAAGTTCCCCACGCTGGCCCCTTCCCGCGGTTTCTGACGGACCGTTAGATTTTATGACCCGTCAGATGTGCGGACACAAGCCCCGGGGAGGGCCCGATGTCACTTCCTGCCGCGTTCCACGACATCGCCAAGCGCGTGAACAACTGGGGTCGTTGGGGAGCCGACGACGAGATCGGCACCCTGAACCTGATCACCGACGAGGTCGTCCGGGAGGCCGCCGCGACCGTCCGCACCGGCCGTCGCATCCCTCTCGCCCTCCCTCTCCGGCAGGACGGCGTGCAGACCGGGATGATGCCGGGCCGGGTCAACCCGCTGCACGCGATGGTGCAGATCAACCAGGAGATCTTCGGCCCGGGGACGGTCGCGTGCAGCGACGACGCGGTGACCATGGGCCTGCAGGCGGCCACCCACTGGGACGCGCTCACCCATGTCTCGCACTCCGGCATGCTCTACAACGGCCGCCCGGCCGGCACCATCACCGCGCACGGCGGCGCCGAGTTCAGCGGCATCGACAAGGCGCGGTACGTCGTCTCGCGCGGGGTGCTGCTCGATGTGGCCCGGGCGCGGGGCGTGGACCGGCTCGACGGAGGGCACGCCGTGACGCCCGAGGACCTGGAGGCGGCCGAGGAACTCGCGGGCACGCGGGTGCGTGCCGGGGACATCGTGCTCGTACGGACCGGGCAGGTCCAGGTGTATCTCGCCGGGGACAAGGAGGCGTACGCCTATCCGTCGCCGGGTCTGTCGGTCCGCACCCCGGAGTGGTTCCACGCGCGCGATGTGGCCGCGGTCGCCAACGACACCCTCACGTTCGAGATCTTCCCGCCCGAGATCGAGGACCTGTGGCTGCCGGTGCACGCGCTGGATCTGGTGGAGATGGGGATGCTCCAGGGTCAGAACTGGAATCTCGAAAAGTTGTCCACAGCCTGTGGAGAACTCGGCCGGTACGCGTTCCTGCTGTCGGCGATGCCCGAGCCGTTCGTCGGCGGCACCGGAACACCGGTGGCCCCGGTGGCCGTGCTGTGAGGAGGTCGGTCGGCGGCGCGCGGGTCCGCCCCGAGCACAGCTCGCGCGCCGCCGTCATCGACTTCCTTCCGCCCTGAGGAAATCGACACCGCGTCACGATCCGCACTCGTCGAGGGCTCCCGTCATCGCAACCCTCGGCGTCCCCTCGCGGCGAATCGCTGACCACCAGCGTCATCAATCGAACACGGTGCGTCAACACCCGTACGGGGATTTATGGCTTACGAGCCGTTTGTCACGACCGCGCACGGATGCACATCCCCGGCGCACCGCTCTCTCACCGAGGCGGGGTCCCGGTGGCGCCTGCCACCGTGCGCCGGTCACACCGCCTCGAAGGCCAGCCCCTCGTAGGCCGCGGCATCGATGCCGTAGGTCTGCGTGAGCTGCCGCGGTCGCTCGCAGCGGTCGAGTTCGCACCAGATGCTCTTGCCCGCGCCTTCGGGGCTCCAGCCCCAGCGGTCCGCGAGGCCGTCGACGAGGGCCAGGCCGCGGCCGCCGGTCGCGTCACCGTCCACGCAGCGCGGCACCGGGGCCCGGCCGCTGCGGTCGGCGACCTCCAGACGGACGGTGGCCGACTCGCCCTCGGCGCCCGGCAGGGACAGTCGCAGGACGGCAGGACGGCCGGTGTGCACCACGGCGTTGGTGACCAGTTCGGACACGAGCAGGATCAGCGTCTCCGCGAGCGGTTCGTCGCCCTCTATCCCGGATACGGCGAGCCGCGAGCGGGCCCACCTCCGGGCTCGCCCCACTTCCGCGGGGTCGGGCCGGATCTCCAGCTGCACTTGAAGCACCTGCACCGCTCACACCATCCGAACCGGCGGGCACATGGCCTCGCGCCTCACGAGGGCCACGATCGTAGCCATTTTTTGCATGACCAGAACAATGACCAAAGCCGGGGTCACAGAACGTGAATCCCTTACGAGACAGCATGGTTGACGTACAGTCACGCCAACAAGCGCTTCGGGCATATTCCAGCGCGAAGGAGTACCCCTGCGGGATACTGTGCGACGCTCGCCGCGGGGAGTCGAACAGGCGGTGGTCACAGGCCTTCCCGCCCTGCGAGCAGCGGCGCGCATCGCCGGGTCCGGGGCCGCCCCATCGGCAACACCGGCATGGCTCGTGCTCGGAACCACTCGCATCTCACACAAGGTACCGGAGCCGGGCGCCGACTCCAGGACGTGACGAGTCACACATAGGACACAACCCGATATCAACGCTCCGTGATTCCGGTATGCCACAATCCGCGACATCCGCTCCGGACGACCCGGAGAGCGGGCCGGTCGCGGGCGGCTCAGGCCAACAGTTCGACGGCGAGCAACTCCTCACTCTCCGCACCGCCGCCGCCCCGCCGGGCCCGCACCCAGGCCCGCTTCAGATGCAGGTGCACCTCGCACTCCCAGGTGAAGCCCATCCCGCCGTGCACCTGGAGACAGTCCCGGGCGCCCCGTTCGGCCGCCTCGTCGGCCAGCAGCCGGGCCGCGGCGATGTCCACCGGGTCCGCGGTCACCGCGGCCGCGTACACCGCGGCCCGGGCCGTCTCCGCCCGCACCAGCATCTGCGCGCACAGATGCTTGACCGCCTGGAAGGCCCCGATCGGCTGCCCGAACTGCTCCCGCGTCCTGGCGTGTTGCACGGCGAGCTCACACACGCGCGTGGCGGTGCCCAACTGCTCGGCGGCGGTGAGGAGCACGGCGACGGGGTCGGCCGCACGCGCCTGCACTCCGGGCACCCGGTGCAGCGGCGTCAGCGGATCCACCGACTTCAGGGCTACGGCCCCGCCGGCGTCGCCGCGTACGACGTCCGCCTCCTCCAGCCACTCCACGAGCCCGCCCGGGTCGACGTCGGCCACGACGACCTCCCCTTCGGCGGCCCCGTCCACGGCACCCGCCGCGAGGTGGGTCGCCACCAGCGGCCCGGTCAACAGGGCCCGCCCGGCCTCCTCGAAGGCCAACACGGCCTCCGGCAGCCCCAGTCCGACCCCGCCGTCCACCTCCGGCACCCGCAGCGCGAAGAACCCGGCGGCGCCGAGCTCCCGCCACAGGGCGCGGTCCAGCCCGGGGGCATCCTGGGCAGCGCGCAGGGCATCCCCGTCGAACCGCCGAGCAAGCACCTCCCGCACACCGGCCCGCAAGGCCAGCTGATCCCCGGTCAGTTGAAACCGCACACGTCCACCTCTCGACGAGGGCCGCCGTAACCCACCCAGGGGCGCGGGGCTGTGCTCGATTTGCGGCTACCGCCGCGTGGGCGCGACCAGCCACAACGGATCCGCACCCGGCGCTCCACTGCTACCTCCCCTTCGGCAGCCCAAGAACCCGCTCGGCCACGATGTTCCGCTGAATCTGCGAGGTCCCGGCCGCGATCGTGTACGACAACGACGACAACCGGTCCAGCACCCAAGGCCGTTCAAGATCCAGCGACTCCACACCCAGGACCTCCGCCGTCGCGTCGTACAACTCCTGCCGCGCATGCGAGTACCGCAGCTTGAACACCGAACCCCCGACCCCCGGCAC
>NZ_JBHVYZ010000004.1:0-21591 GCF_042880295.1 Streptomyces sp. NPDC058307 | reverse complement strand
CGTACAACTCCTGCCGCGCATGCGAGTACCGCAGCTTGAACACCGAACCCCCGACCCCCGGCACCCCGCCCCCACTCGCCTCCGCCTCGCTCACGTTCCACTGCGTGAGCCGCCACAGCGCCCGGAACTCCGCGTTGAGCCGCCCCAGCCTCCGCCGCACGGACGGGTCGTCCCAACGCCCGTTGCCCCGAGCCTCCGCGGCCAGTGAACGCAGCACCCGGCGGCAGGCGACGACCTCGCCCACGAAGGCCGTGCCGCGCTCGAAGGACAGCGTCACCATGGTCACGCGCCAGCCGTCGTTCTCCTCGCCGACCCGGTTGGCCACCGGCACCCGCACCTCGTCGAGGAACACCTCGGCGAACTCGGCGGACCCGGCGAGGGTGCGGAGGGGACGGACCACGACCCCCGGCGCGGACATGGGCATCGCCAGCCAGGTGATGCCCCGGTGCTTCGGAGCCGCCGGATCCGTGCGCACCAACAGCTCGCACCAGTCGGCGACTTCGGCGTGCGAGGTCCAGATCTTGGAGCCGCTCACCACATAGTCGTCGCCGTCCCTGCGCGCGCGGGTGCGGAGCGAGGCGAGGTCGCTGCCGGCGTCCGGTTCGCTGAAGCCCTGGCACCAGACCTCCTCGCCGCGCAGGATCGGCGGCAGCCAGCGTTCCCGCTGCTCAGGCGTGCCCTCGGCGGCGATCGTCGGTCCCGCGTGGAGCAGCCCGACGAACCCGGCGCCGACATAGGGCGCGCCCGCGGTCTCCGTCTCCTCCAGGAAGATCAGCCGCGTGGTGGGAGACGCGTCCCAGTGCACGTGCGCGTACCCCGCGTCGTAGAGCATGCGCTGCCAGCCGAGGTCGTACGCCCTGCGTCCGGGCCAGTCCTGCGGGGACGGCTTCCGCGGCAGCGCGGGGAGCGCCTTGGCGAGCCACTCCCGCAGCCGCGCCCGGAACTGCTCCTCTTCCGGCGTGTACGCGAGATCCATGGCGGCTCTCCATATCTGATAACCCGTCAGATACCGCTCGCACCGGAAGGTTAGGTCCCGCACCCCTGGACCGACAAGGCGTCCCGCCCTACGCTCTGCCCACGATCTGACGATCCGTCAGTTCTGGTCAGTTTCACGAGGGGGCCGCCGTGACCGACACCGCCCACGCGCTCAGCGCGTCCCGCACCCTCTGGGAGCTGGTCGCCCGCCGCGCCGACCTGACCCCCGACCGCCCGGTCCTCCTCCAGGACGACCGCACGCTCACCTTCGGCGAGCTGCGTGCGCGCGCCGAGCGGGTGGCGGCCGGCCTGTACGACCTGGGCGTGCGTCCCGGCACGGTCGTCGCCTGGCAGCTGCCCACCCGTATCGAGACGGCGCTGCTCTCCTTCGCCCTGGCCCGCCTCGGCGCCGTGCAGTCGCCGGTCATC
This sequence comes from Streptomyces sp. NPDC058307, assembly GCF_042880295.1. NCBI lineage: Bacteria > Bacillati > Actinomycetota > Actinomycetes > Kitasatosporales > Streptomycetaceae > Streptomyces > Streptomyces sp. NPDC058307. The sequence goes on along the minus strand of NZ_JBHVYZ010000004.1, from coordinate 20,187 downwards.
CCCTTCTACCGGGACCGCGAGGTCGGCTTCGCCCTGCGGGAGTCGAAGGCGGAGTTCTTCGCGGTACCGGGCGTCTGGCGCGGCTTCGACCACACGGAGATGGCCCGGCGGCTCGGCGCGAAGGGCATCTTCGAGGCGTACGACGACCTCCCGGACGGCGATCCGGCCGTGCTCCCGCCCCCGCCGGCCGACGGCACCCGCGTCCGGTGGATCTACTGGACCTCGGGCACCACTTCGGACCCGAAGGGCGTGCTGCACACGGACCGTTCGCTGATCGCGGGCGGCTCCTGCCTCGCGCACGCACTGCGCCTCACGGCGGACGACGTGGGGTCGATGGCCTTCCCGTACGCGCACATCGCGGGCCCCGACTACACCGTGATGCTGCTGCTGTACGGCTTCCCGGCGGTGCTGTTCGAGCAGTTCGCGCTGCCGGACGCGCTGGAGGGCTACCGCAGGCACGGGGTGACGGTGGCGGGCGGTTCGACGGCGTTCTACTCGATGTTCCTCACCGAGCAGCGCAAGCGGCCCGATGTCCCGGTGATTCCCTCGCTGCGACTGCTCGCCGGCGGCGGGGCGCCCAAGCCGCCGGAGGTCTACCACGCCGTCGTACGGGAGATGGGGGTGCAGCTGACCCACGGGTACGGCATGACCGAGGTCCCGATGATCACCATGGGCGATCCGGACGACACGGTGGAGAACCTGGCGACGACCGAGGGGCGGCCACCGGAGGGGATGTCCGTGCGGATCGTGGACGGGGAGGTGCGGCTGAAGGGGGAGGCGGTGTGCCAGGGCTATCTCGACCCGACCCAGACGGCGGAGGCCTTCGACGAGGAGGGCTATCTGCGCACGGGCGATCTCGGGCATCTCACGGCCACCGGCCATCTGGTGCTCACCGGACGGCTCAAGGACGTGATCATCCGCAAGGGCGAGAACATCTCGGCGAAGGAGATCGAGGACCTGCTGGCCGCGCATCCGGCCGTCGGGGACGTGGCGGTGATCGGGCTGCCGGACGCCGAGCGCGGGGAACGCGTGTGTGCCGTGGTGGAACAGCCCGAGGGTGCCGGGGAGTTGACCCTGGACGCCGTGACGGACTATCTGCGCGCGGAAGGGCTGTCGACGCACAAACTGCCGGAGCAGCTGGAGGTGGTGGACGCCCTTCCGCGCAACGAGACCCTGCGCAAGGTCCTCAAGTACAAGCTGCGCGAGCGCTACTCGGGGACCGCTATTCGGGGACGGTGAAGTAGCGGGCGAAGGCGGGCACGATCTCGGCCTCGCCGACCTTGCCGTCGCCGTCGGTGTCCAGGGTGGCCGCGGCCGTCCGGGCGAGGTCCTCGCTCACCCCGAGGATCCTCAGCACGCGCGCGGTGTCCTCGACGGTGGCACGTCCGTCGCCGTCCTGGTCGGCGACGGCGAGCGCCGCGTGCAGGAAGGGGCGCGCGATCTCGGCGAACCGCTCGGGGTTGTCGCGCAGCCGCTTGAGCGCGCCGTTCACGAACTCGTCGCGGCTGATCCGCTGGTCGCCGTCCCGGTCGGCGATCCCGGCCATGCCCTGCCAGAACGCCTCCGCGCCGACATACAGCGCCTGGCCCTTGTCGGAGCGCGCCGCCGTACCGAACTCGGTGAGCAGCGCCTTGGCCGCCACGTTGAAGTCCTCGCGGTCGATGGAGCCGTTGCCGTCCTGGTCGAAGGTGGCGAACCGGTCGGCGATCCTGCGCTCGTACTCGCTGCTGACCATTGTCTTCGCGCCGCCTCACATCACATCGGGTGCATCTCGCACGGAGCGTACGACGCGAGCGGCACCCCGGGGGCCGGAAGGCGGCGCTTGTGCCAACACTGGGAGAATTTCGGGACAAGGGTGTGGCAGTCGGGGTGCCCCGGGTAACAGCCGTGCGGTCATGCGGCCGTGCGTACAGCCGGGCTTACAGGTGTACGGCTCAGGCGGACAGTGGTTCCGCCTCCTCGTCGGTCGCCGAGTCCAGGTCCGGGTGGACCTCGAACAGGCGGCGGACGCCCAGCGCGCCGAGGACGCGGTTGACGTGGGAGCCGTCGGCTGCGCCCTGGGCCGGGAGGATCAGACGCAGCTGACCCCGGCAGGAATGGATCAGGCGGCGGGAGGCGATGAGGACGCCGACACCGCTGGAATCGCAGAAGTAGACCTCGGAGAGGTCGAGGACGAGACTGTGGCGGCCCTCGGCCACCACGTCGTGGACGTGCTGGCGGAGCACCGGTGAGGTCACCAGGTCCAGCTCGCCCGACACACTGAGCACGGTCCAATCGCCCTGCTCGCCACCGTTCACATTGAACGCCACCACCATGCCCTTCATTCGCCGGAAAGCAAACGGAAGCCTTTCCTACGCTTCCTTGCAGCGTGGCTGCCCAGCGGCCGTTCCCTGAAACACGGACCCAGAAACGGAAAGCCTGTGAAAGAGGCTTGTTGTAGTCGTCTTCGATCCTGTTCGATCGGGTCTGGCCAGTGAGTGAAGGGGTAGGGGAAGGTCCACCAGGCCCTCTGAAGGTCCACTACCACCTGAAGCGCTTCGGGGGGCGCGCATTGGAACAAAGGGGCGTGCGCTGCCGGAGGTGCCGACTACATTCGAGGAGATGGTCGGCGCAGGCTTGACCCGGACACTTCCAGGGGTGAGGGGGCCGCATGGCGAAGAAGGACGCACCACCCCGCTGGGACCGCAAGATGCAGCAGCGGCTCGCACGCGGTGAGGCGGCCGCCCTCGGCGAGCTCTACGACCGTTTCGCTTCACTCGTGCACGGCCTCGCCCACCGTGTGCTCGGAGACGAACGCGCGGCCGACCGCATCACCCGGGACGTCTTCGCCCATGTGTGGGAGCACCCCGAGGCCTACGACCCCAAACAGGGCCCGCTGCGCTCCTGGGTCGCGGGCCTGACCCACCGCCTGGCCGTGCAGCGGCTGCGCGCCACCGAGACCGCCGCGCTCACCCGGGCCGGCGAGGGCTCCGCCGAGGAACTGGAACGCAGGGTGCGGCACGCCTCGGTCGCCGCGCGCGCCGACTACATCGTCCAGTCCATGCCCACCCCGCTGCGGGCCGCCCTGGAGCTGGCCTACTTCCAGCGCCGCGACTACCGCCAGGCGGCCGCCGACCTCAGCATCACCGAGGACGAGGCCCGCCGCCGCCTCCGCCTGGGCCTCCAACTCCTCTCCACGGCCCACGACACCGGAGCGCCCGGGGCTCCGCCGGGATACGGGGGCGCGGCATGAGCGACGACTACGAGACACGGGACGAGCAGGACGGGTACGGGGGGCGGGGGGTGGTTGCCGAGGGTGCGGGGGGTGTCGGGGGCACCGGAGAGCCCGGGGGAGCCAGGGTTCCCGGGGACGCTCGGGAGGGCGCGGGCGCCGCAGGGACGGAGGGCACCTGGGGTGCCGGGGACACTCCGGAGACCGGGGACACCCGGAACGCCCGAAAAGCCGAAGGCACCCGGGAAACCGAGGGTAGGACGAGGAGCACGGTTGCCCTCGGGCACGGCCGGGGCGTCGCGGACTCGGGCGGCGACACCGGCCCGCCCAGCGCGCCCGGCACAGGTGGAACGGACGGCACAAGCGGACAACCCCTCCCCGGACCCGGCGGCAGCGGGACCGCGGAGCCCCCGGAGACCGGAGGTACCCAGGGCACGGTTGCCCTCGGGCACGGCCGGGGCGTCGGGGACTCGGACGACGACACCGGTCCGCCGGGCGAGCTCGGCACGGGCGGGACGGACGGTGGCGTGAGCGGGGCGCCCTTTCCGGGCCCCGGCGGCACAGCCGGCTCCGGTGCCGGGGGCTCGGGCGATGCCGCAGGTCCCGGCGGGGGCGATCCCGGTCGGCCGGCCCGTATACCGCTGCCCCGTGCCTCCGTCGAGGACACCGGCCGGCCGCTGCCCGCGCTGGACGAGCCGGTCCCGCCCGCTCCCCTCGTCCTGGAGCACCGGGTGCTGACGTCGCTGCTCGGGGCGTGGGCGCTTGCCGCATGTTCCGCGGAGGAGACGGCCGCCGTGGAGGACCACCTCGGCGTCTGCGGCCCCTGCGCCGACGAGGCGCTGCGGCTGCGCGGCGCGGTGGGCCTGCTGCAGCGGCCGGAGAGCCTCGACCTGGACCCCGGCCTGCGCACGCGCGTCCTCGAAGGCTGCCTCGACCGGCGCCCGCCCCGCATCCCGATCCCGGAGTGGGCCACGCCGTACGACGCCGAGACCGCCCGCCTCGACGCCCTGCTGCAGGACTTCGGCGACTCCGAGTGGCACTCCCCGGTCAGGCTGCGCTGGTTCGACGCCGACGAGGCCACGAGCCGCCGTACGACGGTCGCCGGGGTCATAGCCCACCTGCTGTCGGTCGACGGCCTGGTCGCGGTCGCCCTCGGCCTGGACGACCCGCTGGGCGAGACCCGCGCGGACGCGCCCACCCCGTCGGGCCGCACCGAGGCGTACTGGCGGGCGTCGCACTTCCCGCCGACCCGCACCGTCCGCACCCCCTGGCGCGAGCAGAGCCACGACCTCGTCCGCACGGTGTCCTTCACCGGCGGCACCGCCGGCAAGCTCGAGGTGGCCTACGGCGGCTTCGCGCTCCCCCTGCACGACGCGATGCTGGACCGCGCCTTCGAGTGCTGGGTCCACGCCGAGGACATCGCGGAGGCGGTCGACTACCCCTACGACCCCCCGTCCCCCCGCCACCTCAACCGCATGATCGACCTGGCCGCGCGGATGCTGCCCGCGGTACTGGCACAGCGGCGGCAGAAGGGGCTGACGTCACCGCCCCATGGACGGCATCTGGTGAGCGCCGGAGACCCTGGCCGCACCCTGCGCCTGGAGATCGAGGGGCTGGGCGGCGGCCAGTGGCTGATCCCGCTCGACTCCCCCGCGGCGGTGGGTTCGGCGGAGCACGAGGTGGCGCACGTGGCGCTGGACGGCGTGGAGTTCTGCCGCCTGGCGGCGGGCCACGTGTCTCCTGCGGAGGCTGCGGCGGGGCAGGTGGGTGACCGGGAGGCGATCAGGGATGTGCTGTTCGCCGCGGCGAGCTTGAGCCGGATGTAGCGGTGGGCAGCGCGGCGGAGCCGCGAAGAGACACAGCCCCGCACCCCTGGACTCGTGGCCGCCGCCCCGCACCGGCCTCGCCGGGGCGTCATGCGTAGGAGTCGAGTTCGGGTCGCCTTGATGGGGCTGCCCACCGGGAGCGTGTGGTCGCCCACCTCGATGGACCGTTCGACGACGCAGGTGAACACGGCGGACATGTGGGTCAGTACGGGCTGGCCGTCACGAACGGTGTGCGCGACGCCGTCGGAGCGCCGAAGTGGTTCTCCCTGGGCGAAGCGGCGGTAGAGCTCCCGCTGCCGCCAGGAGACGACGTCGACGGCGAAGCCGCCGGTTCGCAGGGTTGAGAGTGGACATCCGGCTCCCCGCGCGTTCGCGCATCGGTCCACGTCACGCGCACCGACTGCATCCGATGTCCTGACACGGCCGCTGGTGGACTCGTGGACGCCCGGTCCGCTGGACATACATCCCGCTCAGTGGGAACACCTGTCATGTCCGACGCCATCCCGCATCCGTTCGCATCGATCCCCCGCCGCGCGGCGAAGAAAGGCCGCTCTACGACCTCACTGCCACCCCGGCCCAGCGCACAGAGCCATCCGACTCGCCGACCACGCCGCCCGGTTCGCCGATCCCATGGACGACGACGCGGTGCACGGGAACAGCAGCACTGCGTCCGGACACTGCGGCCGGACCTCTTCGAACGGAGAAGACGTGCCCGACCGCCGCAAGCGCGCCGACGGCGACACGACGTCCGACACCCTTCGGACACCGGACGCGACCGCCGCACCGACGGAGCAGGAGCCGGCCGGAGCCCCGCAGGCGCCCGAACGGGCCGACGGGGCCGACGGCACGCAGAGGCCGGATCCACAGAACGCGCAGGGAGAGTCACGTCAGCGGCGGGGCCTCTCGCTCGCCGTGTACCTCACCTCGGCGACGCTCGTACGCTCGGCGAGCGGCGGCGCTCCCGTCGCGCTCGTCGCGCTGACGCTGGCCCGTCCCGGCCACGGCGGTGCCGCGCTCGGCGGGCTCCTGGCGGCCCTGCTCACGCTGCCCAACGTCGCGGGGCCATGGATGGCGCGCTGGTTGGAGGAGGCCCGCGACCCGAGAATCCGGCTGGCGGCCGCGTTCATCGTCTTCGGGCTGATGCTCGCCGCGACCGGTCTGGCGCTGGGCCGTCTGCCCGTCGTCCTGGTTGCCTCGCTGGTCATCGTCGGCGGTACCAGCGAACCGATGATGACGGGAGGGCTCAGCAGCCGGCTCGCACTGATCGTCGGCGAGGACACCCGTGCCCAGCGCCGGGCCGAGGGGTGGGACTCGGCGACCTACGGAAGCAGCAACATCCTCGGTCCGGCCGCGGTCGCCGCGATCACCGCCCTGTCCGGGGGCCTGACCGCGGTCGTCGTGCTGGGCGCGACCGGCGTGCTGGGCGGCCTGCTGATGTTCGCGCTGCCCAAGGAGCACCGGACGGCCGCGGCCAGGCAGCGCTCGATGCCCGTACGGGACGCCCTCGCGGTGATCGTACGGCGCGGTCCGCTACGACGCGTCATGATCGCCACGATGATCACCTCCGTCAGCACCGGCGGCGTGATGGTGATCGCTGTGGTCTTCGGCCGCAACCTCCAGGGCTCGGCGGGCGCGGGCGCCGCCCTCGGCGCCGCCTATGGCGTCGGCAACCTCTGCGGAGCGCTGCTGACCGGCGCGTTCCCGCTCACCGGGGAACCGGAGCGCTGGGTGCTACGGCTGATCGCCGCGAACGCCGTGGCCGTCGGCCTCTGTGCGCTGGCGCCCGGTTATGTCCTCGCCCTGGTGACCTTCGCCCTGGCGGGAGCGACGAACGCGGTCCTGTTCACCGCGTCCTTGGCCGTGCGGTCGGTGTACTCCCCGCCCAACGCCCGAGCGCAGGTGTTCGTGACGATGGCCGGGCTGAAGATGGCCGCCGGTTCGGCCGGCACGGCAATGGCGGGCACTCTGGCCGGCATGGGCCCACGCCTCGTGCTGTGCCTCAACGCCGTCGTGGTCGCCTCTGCTGTCACCATCGCCCTGACCGACCTGCGCCTGACCCGCCGTCGATCATCCGCCGCTGATCAGGAGGAAACCGTTTGAGTCGTGGCTCTGTGTGAACTAAGGGGCGCGAGGAACCGCGCGAGCAACCACCGACCACCCGCAGCCGCCCGACGCCCAGAACCCTCCGAGTCCCTACGCGAAAACGACCGTCCGCCGCCCGTTCAGCAGAATCCTGCGCTCCGCATGCCACTTGACCGCCCGCGCCAGCGCCTGGCACTCCACGTCCCGCCCGATCGCGACCAACTGGTCCGGAGTGACGTCGTGCCCCACCCGCTCGACCTCCTGCTCGATGATCGGCCCTTCGTCGAGGTCCGCGGTCACATAGTGCGCCGTGGCCCCGATCAGCTTGACCCCCCGCGCATGGGCCTGGTGATAGGGCTTCGCGCCCTTGAAGCTCGGCAGGAACGAGTGGTGGATGTTGATGATCCGGCCGCTGAGCTGCTTGCACAGGTCGTCGGAGAGGACCTGCATGTACCGGGCGAGCACGACGAGTTCGACGCCCTGCTCGCGCACCAGCTCAAGCAGCCGCGCCTCCGCCTCGGCCTTGTTCTCCCGCGTCACCGGAATGTGCTGGAAGGGAATGTTGTACGACCCCACGAGCTCGGCGAAGTCGGTGTGGTTGGAGACCACGGCGGCGATCTCCACCGGGAGAGCTCCTATGCGCGCGCGGAACAGCAGGTCGTTCAGGCAGTGCCCGAACTTGCTGACCATGAGGACGACCCGCATCCGGTCCTCGACCCGGTTGATCTGCCAGTCCATGTGGAAGGAGTCACCGATCGCCGCGAAGGACGCCCGCAGCTTGTCCACCGTGACCGGCGCCTCCGCCGCGAAGTGGACGCGCATGAAGAACAGACCCGTGTCACGGTCGCCGAACTGCTGGCTGTCCTCGATGTTGCAGCCGGTCATGAAGAGGTAGCTCGACACGGCGTGCACGATGCCCGGCTTGTCGGGGCAGGACAGGGTCAGGACGTACTGATCGGCGGGGGCGGACTGCTCGTTCATGCAGGACAGGGTCGCATATCCGCACGCGCCGCAGACACCGCGTCCGTCACGCGGACCGGGTCATGATCTGCAGCACCTGGAGTGTGCGCGGCGGCACGTCGGGATCGTCCCCGTCGGCCGTCGCCATCCGCACGTGCGCGTCCCGCGCCGCCCGCACCGCGTCCGGCCAGCCCGGGTTCTCCATGTACACGGAGACGGGGGCGTCCGGGCCGACCTGGTGCATGATCCGCAGCACCCGCAGGACGGCGGTGTCGACGAGGGCCGCCTCCTGGGAGTCCCGGAAGATCGTGCCGACGTATTTCTCGGCGGACCAGTTGTCCAGCCAGGTGTCCTCGACGAGGCGGTACACGGCGTCGGTGACGTCCCCGTACCCCTCGGCGCCGGCCAGCCAGACGTTCTGCTGGAAGGCGGGGTCGGAGAGCATGTGCAGCGCGGAGCGCACATTGCTGCGCCAGCGCCACCACGGCATGTCGTTCTGTGGCATGCCGCCCATGGTGGAGGAGCGACGGCCGCGACGGGAAGAGTTCTCCGAACCTTGCACGGTCACCGATCGTACGTTCTTCCCCCATACGCGCCTCACAGGCCCTCGCTGTTCACCGTTACGTCACCTTTCGTCGACCGAGGGTCACATCCGAGTTGGCGATGTGGCGGAAGCGTGTGTGCCCATGACCGGCAGTCGACGCATCCGCAGCACCTTCCCCCACCGGAACCACCGGCGCCACCGACACCACCGGCCCGTCAGAGCCACCCTCCTCGCGGCGGGGGCACTGATGACGTGTGCGGCCCTCACCGCCGGCTGCGGGGTGGTCCCCGGCACCGCGGGGGGTTCCGGGGACGGCCCGATCAAGGTGATGACCTGGGCCCCGTCGGGCACCGAGGCGACCAACAAGCCCGGCATGCCCGCCTTCGCCCGGGCCTACGCCCGCTGGATCAACTCCAAGGGCGGCATCAACGGCCGTAAGCTCACCGTCCTGACCTGCAACGAGCACAACGACGCCGTGGCCGCGGCGACCTGCGCCCGGCGCGCGGTCAAGGAGAACGTCGTCGCGGTCGTCGGCTCCTACAGCCAGTACGGCGACGCCTTCTTCCCGCCGCTCGAGGGCGCGGGCATCCCTTACATCGGCGGCTACGGCGTCACCAACGACGAGTTCACCAGCCCGCTGTCGTATCCCGTCAACGGCGGCCAGCCCACCCTCCTGGCCGGCCTCGGCAAGGAACTCGCCACGGCCTGCGGCAACGTCACCCTCGTACGGCCCGACACCATCGCGGGCGACGAGCTGCCCATCCTGCTGGACTCCGGGCTGACCACCGGCGGGCACCGGGTCGCGAGCGACGTGCGGGCGGCGGACGACGCCACCGAGTACTCGGCGCAGTCGACGAAGGCGCTCGACGGCGCGGCCACCGATACCCGGGCCCGTGGTGCGAGGCAGGGGTGTGTGGTGCCCGCGCTCGGCGACCGCACCAGCACCTTCATGGACTCCTTCCGGCGCGCCCGCGAGGACTACCCGGCCGTGCGCACCGCCATGGCGATGGGCAGCGTCGACCAGACGGTGATCGACGCGTCCGGCGGGGCGTCGGGGCCCTACGAGGGGTCGTACATCACCGGCTGGTACCCGGTGGAGAGCGACGCCCGCTGGGACGCGATGAAGAAGGTCATCAACGCGGAGGCCTTCGGCGACAACCGCATCGACTCCGCGGACGCGGGGGTGCAGACCACCTGGATCGCCTACACGGTGTTCGAGAAGGCCGTCGAGTCGCTGGGCGGCGGCGAGGTGTCCGCCGACAGCGTGCGCGGCGCCCTCAACGACGGCCTCAAGATCACGACCGGCGGTCTGACGCCCACCCTGCGGTGGGCCACCCGGGCCACCTGGAGCTCCACCGACGACCTCGCCTCGGTCGGCTTCCCGCGCCTGGTGAACGCCCACGTGACGTTCCAGGTGGTGCGCCGGGGCCAGCTCGTGGCGGCGCGCGAGGGTTTCACCGACGTGACGAGGACCCTGCGCAACGCGGACGTCGACTGACCCGCGGGGGGGGGGGGCGTCGGCGCGCCCCCCCGCGGACCGCTCACAGCTGGGTGGCCGTGCGCTCGGTCAGGCTGTACTTCTTGGCGATCGCGTTCCACAGCCGGGACGCCTTGGCCTTCTCGGAGCTGGCGGTGCCGCTGTCCCGGTTGCCGGCCTGGGTCTGGCCCGTGGTGCGGGCCTGGCCCTTCTTGCAGCCCTTCTTCCCGGCGGCCTGGTCGGCCCAGGCCGCGTAGTGGCTGTCGGCGGACGCGGACGCCTGCCAGGCCTTGGTGAGGGCGTCGGTCAGCTCGGCGTGGCCCGGCAGTTGGTCGACCGAGAGTGTCTTGAGGCGGGTCACCAGGCCGGTGCGCTGGGACGCGGCGTCCCGCAGGTCCGTGGCCGCCTGGCCGAGGTTCTTGCAGGACTTCACGTTCGCCACCGCGCTGATCACCGAGGAACGGCTGTTGCCGCTGTCGGCGAGCAGCTTGTCCAGCTCGACGGCCTGCGCCTTCGCCGGATCGGCGGCCGGCGCGGAGGACCCGTCGGTCGCGGGGGCCGTCGCCGACACGGTCTGGTTCTTGTCGCCGCCGTCACCGCCCCCGCCCCCGCCCCCGGCGAGCAGCGCACCCGCGCCGATGCCGAGGACGACGATCCCGATGCCCACGGCGGCGATGACCGGCACCCGCGAGCGCTTGCGGCCGCCTCCGTCACCGTCGTCGTAGTGCTCACCGCCCGGCGGGGCATACGGAGGCTGGGCGCCGTACGACGGCTGTTGCGCCCCGTACGACGGCTGCTGGGCCCCGTACGCGGGCGGTGCGGCCTCGGGCTGGGCGAAGCGGGGCATCTGCTGCGTGGCGTCGGCCCCGCCGTCACCGCTCGGCCCGCCGCGGAAGAGGTTGTCGAAGTCGGAGGGCGGCTGGCGGTCCCCGCCGTAGGACGCGCCGGGGGCCTGTCCGGGCACGGGTGCGATGAACTGCGTGGCCTCGGCGTCGGGGCCGGTGGGCGTGCCGTACGGGGCCTGCGAGTACTGGCCCGGGAACCGCGCCGCCTCGGCGGACACCTCGGGCGGCAGCGCGCCGGGGCGCACGGGCGGGAGGTACTGGGTGGCTCCCTCGGGGGAGGCGGGGGCCGCCGGGACCGGCGGGATGAACTGGGTGGCGCCTTCGTCGGCGGGCGGCAGGGGCTGCCCCGCGGGCGGCAGGTAGTAGGACGTCGGCTCGTCGGTGTGGTAGCCCGGCGTGGCCTGCTGCTGCGGTGCGCCGGTGCCGGGGGCCTCGTAGGGCGCGACCTGGCCCTGCTGCGGGGGCAGCGGCTGGGACTGGGGGGCCGACGGGAGGGGCTGGCCGACGGGCGGGAGGTAGTAGGAGGTGGGCTCGTCGGTGTCGTACCCCGGCGCGGGCTGCTGCTGGGACTGCGGCTGTGCCGGGGACTGGGGCGGGATGCCGCCGGGCTGCTGGGGGGTCCAGGTCTGGGCGGGCGGCTGCGACCAGTCCTGGGCCTGCGGCTGCTGGGCCTGGTCCTGCTGCGGCGCCTGGCCCTGCTGGTGGCCCTGCTGCTGGCCGGGGCCCCACGAGTTGCCCCATGCCTGGCCGCCGGGCGGCTGGGCATAGGCATCGGCGGCCGGTCCGGACGGGCCGGGCTGCGGAGGGCTGCCGTAGCCGCCCTCCTGCGGGGGGCCGCCGTAACCGCCCTGTTGGGGAGGCCCGTAGCCGGGCTGCGGGCCGCCGTGTCCACCCGTCTGTCCCGGCAGCAGGGGTTCCCCGCCGTCGGAGGGCAGCACGATGCCTTCGCGCGCTTCGCGCGCCGAGGGCTGCTCGCCCTGTCCACTCTGCGTCACCGGGACTCCTACTTATGGGGGAACTTCGGAATCGTCGGCTCACGCTACCGGGTCCTCCGAGCCCGGTGCCACGTAGCACAGGACGTGACCTGCGCCCCTGTGACCGCCCCTGTGACCGCAGTAACAAATTACGCGGCCGCCTGAAGATCCAGGCGGGCCCCGAACTCCCTGACGACGGCCTCGTCCCGGAACGGTTCCAGGCGCTGCTGGAAGTCGTCGAGGTACTCCGCGCCCCGGTTGGAGCGCAGCGTCTCCAGCAACTCCACCGCTTTCAGGCCGGTGTTGCAGGCCTGCTCGACCTCGCGCTGCTGCACCTGCGCGGAGGCGAGCAGGACCAGACCGATGGCACGCCGGCGCGCCTTGTTCTCGGGGAGCCCGTCCAGGGACTCCTGCGCGCACCGCGCCGCCGCGTCGGCCTGGCCGAGGTCACGGTGGCAGTGGGCCAACTCGTCGGCGAGGTAGGCCTCGTCGAAGTGCGCGATCCACGCCGGGTCGTCACCGGAGGACGGGTCCGCCGCCTCCAGCGCGTGCACGGCCCGTCCGGACGCCGCCTGGGTGGCCCGCGCGTCGCCCATGAGCGCGTGCCCGCGGGCCTCCGCCGCGTAAAACATCGCCTCCGCCCGCGGTGTCACCCGCCCCCGCGCCCCTTCCTGCGCCGCCCGCGCCAACTGGGCGATCTCCCGGGGGTTCCCGAGCTGCGCGGCGAGATGGCTCATGGACGCGGCGAGCACATAGCCGCCGTATCCGCGGTCACCCGCCGCCTGCGCGAGCCGCAGCGCCTGGATGTAGTACCGCTGGGCCAGGCCCGGTTGCCCGGTGTCGATCGCCATGTACCCGGCGAGCTCGGTCAACCGCGCGACGGCGGCGAACAGTTCACGCCCGGTCGCCTCCCGGTAGGACCCCGCGAGCAGCCCGGAGACCACGCTGTTGAGGTAGTGCACGACGACCGGGCGCACATGCCCGCTGCCGTACTGGTGGTCGAGGTCGACGAGTGCCTGGGTCATCGCGCGCACGGCCGCCACGTCGGACTGCCCCACGCGCGGGCCCGCCTGGCGTGCCACCTGCGGGTCGGGCGAGGAGATCAGCCAGTCACGGCTCGGCTCGACCAGCGCGGACGCGGCGACCGAGGAGCCGGACAGGAAGTCCCGGCGGCCCACGTCACTGCGCCACAGCTCACACACCTGCTCGATGGCGCCCAGTACCGTCGGCGAGAACTGGAGCCCGACCCCGGAGGCGAGGTTCTTGCCGTTGGCCATGCCGATCTCGTCGATCGTGACCGTGCGGCCGAGTTTGCGCCCGAGGGCCTCCGCGATGATCGCGGGCGCCCGCCCCCGCGGCTGCTGTCCGCGCAGCCAACGGGCCACGGACGTCTTGTCGTAGCGCAGGTCGAGGCCGTGCTCGGCGCCGCACATGTTGACCCGGCGGGCGAGCCCGGCGTTCGAGCACCCCGCCTCCTGGATGAGCGCCTGCAGCCGTTCGTTCGGCTGCCGCGCGACGAGAGGCCTTGCGGCCATGGCGTACCCCCTGTGGCTGCGGTGCCTGCCCACGCACCGAGTTGACGTGTCTTCCACCGAAAAGTTCCGGCCGTGAAGATCAATGCCCCGCCGATGTGTCGAAAATGCGAGGCTTGCGCAGATTGCCGGGGTGAAGACTCGTGCCGACCCCACACCTGGTTACCCAGCTCACGCCGAGGTTCCTCCTCTGCGCCCCCACACATGCACCCATGCGCCCCGGATGCGGAATCGATGCGCTGCCCCCGCGCGCGGCACGGCCGTAACCCGAGGTGGGTGCGGGAGTTGTGTTCTGCGTGGAAGAGACGATCGCGGGTACCGAAGCCGCTCAGATTCCGAAGCAGCGCGGGGAATCGCTGCTGGAGACAGCCGTACGCTACGCCGAGGAGCGCCACTGGGACGTCTTCCCCGGCACCTGGCTGGAACCCGTCGACGGGGTGCAGCGGTGCTCCTGCGGTGACCCCGCGTGCGCCGCACCCGGCGCGCACCCCTCCCGGGAGGACTGGGCGACGCAGGCCACCGGCAGTGCGACGGTCGCGCGCCGGATGTGGCAGAAGCAGCCGACCGCGTCCATCCTGTTGCCGACCGGGCGGACGTTCGACGCCATCTCCGTCACCGAGACGGCCGGGTTCCTCGCCCTCGCGCGCATGGAGCGCATGGAGTTGACGCTGGGCCCTGTGACCTTGACGCCGGATCGCCGGATGCAGTTCTTCGTGTTGCCGGGGGCGTCGGTGAAGCTGCCGGACCTGGTGCGCAAGCTCGGCTGGACTCCGTCCTCGCTCGACCTGGTCGCGCTGGGCGAGGGGGCGTACGTGGCGGCTCCCCCCACTCGGTACGGGTCGTCCGGTGCCGTGCAGTGGGCCTGCCGTCCGACGCCCGCCAACCGCTGGCTGCCGGACGCCGAGGAGCTGATCTCTCCGCTCGCCTACGCGTGCGGCCGGGATCGGTGACGTGCGCCCTTAAGGTTGGCGTTCATGACGTCGGCTGTGAGTGTGCGTGGGCTCTGGAAGCGGTTCGGGCAGCAAGTGGCCGTTGCCGGGATCGACCTGGAACTCCCCGCGGGGAAGTTCATCGGTCTTGTCGGCCCGAACGGGGCCGGGAAGACCACCACTCTCTCCATGGTGACCGGGCTGCTGCGGCCCGATGAGGGGACCGTCTCCGTCGTCGGGCACGACGTGTGGCGGGACCCGGTGGCCGTGAAGGCGCGGATCGGCGTCCTGCCCGAGGGCCTGCGGCTGTTCGAACGGTTGTCGGGGCGCGAACTGCTCGCCTACTCGGGCCGGTTGCGGGGGCTGCCCGGGACCGAGGTCGACCGGCGGGCCGCTCAGCTCCTCGACGTGCTCGATCTCGCGGGGGCCCAGCACAAGCTGGTCGTCGACTACTCGACCGGGATGCGGAAGAAGATCGGGCTCGCGGCCGCCCTGCTCCACAACCCCGAAGTGCTCTTCCTCGACGAGCCGTTCGAGGGCGTCGACCCCGTCTCCGCACAGATCATCCGGGGCGTGCTGGAGCGGTACACCGCCTCCGGCGCCACCGTCGTCTTCTCCTCGCATGTGATGGAGCTCGTGGAGTCCCTGTGCGACTGGGTGGCCGTCATGGCCGCCGGCCGCATCCGCGCCCACGGGCCGCTCGACGAGGTCCGCGGCACCGCACCTTCCCTGCAGCGCGCCTTCCTCGAACTCGTGGGCGCCCAGGGCCAGGACGCCGGAGCGAACCTCGACTGGCTGGGCGGCGGGGACCGATGACCGCGGACATCACCCCGGTCGTCGTACGGCTGAAGCTGTCACTGCTCAGGAACGGGCTGCGGCAGTCCGGCGGGCGGCGCGCCGCCTACATCGCCTCCGCCGTCGCCGTACTCCTCTTCTCCGTCCTTCAACTGCTCGGTCTCATCGCCCTGCGCGGCAACGAGCACGCCGGATCCGTCGTCGTCCCGCTGGTCGCCGTACTGGCCGTCGGCTGGGCCGTGATGCCGCTGTTCTTCCCCGGCGGCGACGAGACCCTCGACCCCACCCGCCTGGTGATGCTGCCGCTGCGCCCCCGGCCCCTGGTGCGGGCGCTCCTGGTGGCCTCACTGATCGGCATAGGGCCGGTGTTCACCCTCTGCCTGCTCGTCGGTTCCGTCGTCTCGGTCGCCCACGGCACGACGGCGTACGTACTCTCCGTACTCGGTGTCGTGCTCGCGCTGCTGGTCTGCGTGGCGCTCGCGCGGGCCGTGGCCGTGGCCAACATCCGGCTGCTGACCAGCCGCAAGGGCCGCGATCTGGCGGTGCTGAGCGGACTCGTCATCGCCGTCGGCGCGCAGGTCGTGAACTTCGGCGCGCAGCGTCTCGGTTCGGGCGGTCTCGGCCAACTGGACGGTCCGACGGAGGTGTTGAAGTGGGTGCCGCCCGCGTCGGCGATCGGGGCCGTCGACTCGGCGAGCGAGGGCTCGTACGGGGTCGCGGTACTGCAACTCGCCCTCTCCGCAGCCGCGTTGGCGGGCCTGCTCGCCCTCTGGTCCCGCCACCTGACCCGGCTGATGACCTCCCCTGACGGCTCCACGCTCCCCTCCGCCGCGGGCGCCGCGCGGGAGCGCAACTCGACGGGACTCGCCCGGCTGCTCCCTGCCGGCCGCACCGGCACCGTCATGGAACGCAGCCTGCGCTATGTGTGGCGCGACCCCAAGACCAAGGCCGCGTGGGTGACCTCGCTGGCCATCGGGCTGATCGTGCCGGTGTTCAACGCGCTGCAGGGCACGGGGTCCATCTATTTCGCGTGCTTCGCCGCGGGCATGCTCGGCGTGCAGATGTACAACCAGTTCGGGCAGGACACCTCCGCGTTCTGGATGGTCGCGATGACGATCTCCTCCACACGCGACGCCTACGTCGAACTACGCGCGCGTGCGCTGGCCCTGCTGGTGATCACCTTGCCGTACGCCACGCTCGTCACGGTCCTGACGACCGCGCTGATCGGCGACTGGCCGAAGCTGCCCGAGGTACTCGGTGTGTCCTTCGCGCTGCTCGGGGCGATGCTGGCCACCGGAGCGTGGACCTCGGCGCGCTTCCCGTACTCCATTCCACAGGAGGGCTACAAGAACGTGGCCCCGGGACAGTCCGGCCTCGCCGCCGCCGCGGTCGTCGGCGGGATGGTCTCGGCCGCCCTGCTGTGCGCCCCCGTGATCGCCCTGACCATCTGGGCCGGCCTCAGCGCGAACGGCGACGAGTGGAACTGGGTCCTGCTCCCGGTCGGCGCGGTGTACGGCACCGCGATCACACTGGCCGGCCTGCACCTGGCGGCCCCACGAACGGCACGCCGGCTGCCGGAGATCCTCCAGGCGGTCAGCAAGGGCTGACTCGTCGGGCACCGGATACGCCCGGCGGCCGAAGATGACGCCCTCAGTCGCTGGTCTCGGCGCTCTCCAGACCCTCCAGGAAGGGCTCTATGGCCGCCCGCCAGGCCTCCGGCTGGTCGTAGTGGACGAGGTGGCCGGCATCGGCCACCTCGGCGTACTCGCCGCGGGGCAGGACGCGGACCATCTCCTGGGCCTCGGCGCGGCCCAGCTCACCGTCGAGGCCGCGGACGACCAGGGCGGGGCACCTGACCTGGGTCAGTTCCTCCCAGTGGGCGTCGTAGACCCAGGTCTCGCGGGACGACAGCATCTGCTCGGGCTCGAAGACCGGGCGCCAGCCGTCGGGGGACTCGGCCATCACCTCGGCGTAGAACTCGCCGCGCGCCGGGTTGGGCCGCTCCACCCAGGGATCGTCCTCGCCGAACCACTTGCGTACGTCGGCCAGCGTGGCGAAGGGGACGGGCCAGGACTTGAACCACTCGCCCCACTCCCGTTGCGAGGCGGCGCCGAGGGCGGAGGCCCGCATGTCGCAGATGATCACTCCGCGGACCAGGTCGGGCCGGCGGGCGGCGAGCTGCCAGGCGGTCAGGGCGCCCATGGCATGGCCGATGAGGACGACGGGGGCGAGGGCGAGCTGTTCGAGGGCGGCCTCGGCGTCCTCGACGTAGGCGTCACGGGTGAAGGCGGCCCTAGGGGGCTTGTCGCTCTGGCCGTGACCGCGCTGGTCGAGCGCGACGGCCCGGTAGCGCTCGGAGAGCCAGCGGGCGGTGGACGCCCAGTGCGAGGCACGGCCCATCAGACCGTGGAGTAACAGCACCCCGGGTGATCGTTTCTCCGGGACCTGCGAGGCCTCCCGCGCCGGATCCGCGAGCTCTGCCGGATCCGCCGGGTCGGTCTTGGGAGGGTCTCCGAACTCCCAGGCCGCAAGACGTACGCCGCCCGCCCCGGTCACGTCGATGCGCCGTGCCATTGGCACCCCCCTAGCTCCGCCCGGACCACCCGCTCCCGCCCGGGCCGCCCTGTGAACCGTGTCCTGACTGCCGCGCCTGTCCTGCCTGCCGTTTCCTGCCGTATATCCCTGCTCTGCGTCTGCCCTACATCCCTGCAGCGCACGTCCCGCGCGTCCCGTCACTCCCAGATTATCGAATACGCATTCGAAAATGGCTCCTCGGGCTACAACACCCCTCGTTCGAGTGACCCCGCTCAAGGAATGATCGCCGCCGCCGAGGGGAGATCTTCAACGGGAGGCGGACCGCTCGGGGACATCGGTCCGAGGGGAATGACCCTGGGAGCTCGGGGCTCCGGGTCAGCACAGGGGAGGACCGGCCCCGGCACCGAAAGGCGCCGGGGCCACCCTCACGTCCACGGCACATCCGCCCGCCCCCCCCCTCAGGTCATATGCCTCACGCGACAGCCTCGCACGACGAGCGTCGAAGCGCTGCGATTCCGCGCACAGAATCTCGGATCGACGAGCCCCGGGACGAGCCCGGGCACGAGACCCGGCAAAGCCACAACCGCCCCACAGCCCCCGGCACTTGAGCCTCCGGCGTCCTGTCCTCAGCGCTTGGCGACGAACACGTGCGAGGCGACGTCCGACTCCAGCTCGGCGGCCTCACCGCCGCTGCCCACCAGCACCCCGCCCGCCGACTCGGTCACGCTCACCACCGAACCGGGCTGCACCCCCGCCCGACGCAGCGTGTACATCAGCTGCGCGTCCGTCTGGATCGGCTCGCCGATACGGCGTACGACCACCGTCTTGCCGTCGAGACCCGGGTCCAGCTCGGCCAGCGACACCATGCCCTCGTCCAGGAACGGATGCGGGCCGTCCTTCTCGCCCAGCTCCTCCAGACCGGGGATCGGATTGCCGTACGGCGACTCGGTGGGGTGGCGCAGCAGCTCCAGCACCCGGCGCTCCACCGCCTCGCTCATCACGTGCTCCCAGCGACACGCCTCCGCGTGGACCTGCTCCCACTCCAGGCCGATCACGTCGACGAGCAGACACTCCGCGAGCCGGTGCTTGCGCATCACCCGGGTGGCCAGCCGCCGGCCCTCGTCCGTCAGCTCCAGGTGCCGGTCACTGGCGACCGACACCAGCCCGTCGCGCTCCATCCGCGCCACGGTCTGGCTGACGGTCGGCCCGCTCTGGTCGAGCCGCTCGGCGATCCGGGCACGCATGGGGACCACACCTTCCTCCTCCAGCTCGAGGATGGTGCGGAGATACATCTCCGTGGTGTCGATCAGTCCGGACATACGTGCCCCTTGATGAGATCTCCCGGAAGCACGACAGCTTCCCGGTGTGTGCGCTGGCCCTGGCCTCAATTCTGCCGGATGCCACTGACAAGCGTGCCGCGCCGGTGAAACCAGGCGGTTACGAGCAGCCGCGCGGCCGTATTGACATCCCACTGGTCCAGACCGCACGGTGATCCGCGACACAGCGACGAAGGGTTGGGCGACGCATGGGCGAGACGGGCTCCGCGAGCGGTGACGGCACGCTGTCCGGACAGTTCTTCGACGCCGCGATCGGGCTGCTGCAACGCGTCCGCGACGAGGAGGCCGAGTCCGTCACGGCGGCCGGTGAGCTCCTCGCCGACACCGTCGCCTCAGGCGGCCGCCTCTTCGCCTTCGGCGCCGGACACTCCTCGCTCGCCGCCCAGGACCTCGTCTACCGGGCCGGCGGACTCGCCCTGATGAACCTGCTGACCGTGCCCGGGGTCGTGGGCGTCGACGTCATGCCGGCGACCCTGGGCTCCGCCCTGGAACGCGTCGACGGCCTCGCGAGCGCCGTCCTGCACTGCTCCCCCCTCCGCGCGGGCGACACCCTCGTGATCATCTCCCTCTCCGGCCGCAACGCCCTCCCCGTGGAGATGGCCCTGACCGCGCGCTCCCTGGGCGTGAAGGTCATCGGCGTCACGTCGGTCGCCTACACGACGGAGACGAAGCCCCGCCACAGCTCCGGCACCTTCCTCAAGGACCACTGCGACATCGTCCTCGACTCCAAGATCACCCCGGGCGACGCGGAACTCTCCCTGGACACCGTCCCGGCCCCCTTCGCCCCGGCCTCCACGGTCGTGACCTCGGCACTGCTCCAGGCCGTGATGGCGACGGCGGCGGGCGCGCTGGCGGAACGGGGAATCGAGCCGCCACTGCTGCGGTCGGGGAACGTGGACGGCGGTCTGGCGTGGAACGAGCGGGTGTTCGAGGAGTACGGGGACCGGATCTTCTACCGGCAGTGACGGCGGTCGGCGGCAGGCCAGGCCGCTGTGGGCCGGGGGTCGGGGCCGGGGCCGGGGTCGGGGTCGGGGCCGGGGGTCGGGGTCGGGGCCGGGGCCGGGGTCGGGGTCGGGGCCGGGGCCGGGGCCGGGGTCGGGGGCTGAACGAGGCAACGAGCCCCTACGCCCGCCCCACCGC